>JABWBV010000423.1 GCA_013359445.1 Anaerolineales bacterium
GCCCCGAAACCCGGCACTGAAGTGCCTACTACGAACAAGATTTTTCATCTACTGAGGATAATTTCCCGCCTTTGTTTGGGGCTGGGGTGTTGGGTGGGGGCGAGACGGGCGGGAAGGGTGTTTCGTTTGCAATGGAGGATAATTTCCCGCCCGTCTCGCCCTTACAAGGGCTGTAACTGACTGTGGGTCATTTGTTTTTGGAGTTTAACTGACCCTTAGTCAGTTGTCAAGGCGCGCGTTAGGATTCCATGAATCTTCGTAAAACTCCAAACATTGCATGATATGCTTTCCCTTGGGAGCTTCCGTTGAAACAGACTTCATTCCACTTTCTTTTTGCTATTTTTGCGTTGATGCTTGCGGCCTGTGCGCGCGGGGAAACGCCCCCGCTCGCCTCCCCCACCCCGCGCGGGGATCGCACCCCCGCGGAAGCGACAGCGACCCCGCGTCCCACCGTTACCCCCACCCTGACTCCTTCCCGCACGCCGACTCCAACGCCCACCTTCACACCCACCCCTACGGCGACCGCGCAACCCATCGCCATCTCCGGCGATCCGCTTGCTGTGCTTGTGGCAGAACCCATTTCGCAACCCGGCGCGGTGTGTGGGTTTGTGGATTATTTTGACTTTCCCATTGACCCACCCGATGCCGAACGGGGACGCGGGGGGGGAGATTATGGGGTGTACCGGCAACGTTATCAGAGTAACCACGCCGGGGAAGATTGGGGCTACCAATCCGGGGATAATTTGGGCCAACCTGTGTATGTGATTGGGCATGGGGTGGTGACGTATTCTCAGCCCTACGGGTGGGGGCTGGATCAGGGCACGGTGATTGTGCGGCATACGTTTCGGGATGGGGGGACGGTGTATTCGTTTTACGGGCATCTTGATCCGCCGAGCGTGACTTTGCGGCCCGGCGATTGTTTGGTGCGCGGGGACACGGTGGGAAATATCGGCGATCCGACCGGGCGGCCGCATTTGCATTTTGAAATTCGCCTGCACAACCCCGACACGCCGGGGCCGGGATATTGGTCGGTGGACCCGACCCTCGCGGGGTGGTTGCCCCCGTCGCAAACGATTTGGGAAAACCGGATCGAAGGGCAGGCGGGCACGGTTTGGACGCGCGTTCCGGTGGAGGGGACTTCGACGTGGGTTGGGCAGGCGGGCGCGACGGGGGTGGTGATGGAAGCCAGCGAATTGCGCGCACTGAATTTGACGGATGGGCGGGTGATCTGGCGGCATAAGTTGGAGACGAATTTTCCGACGGTGCTGTTATCGGCGGAGGCGGGGGTGGTGTATTTGGCGGACCCGTTGGGGCATGTGGAGGCGTTGACTCTGCCGACGCCGGAGATGATGGCAGAGTGGAACAATACGCTCGTGGTGCTGGACCCCGCGTGGGCGCAGGATTTGGGCGTGAATGGCTCCCCGACGCTGATGCCTTTGCCGGGGGGCGGAGTGGTGATGGCGGTGCTTCGGCAGACGACGGTGGCGTTTTCTCCCGCGGGGGAGGTGCTTTGGGGGGCGGAGGGTTTTCCGGGGATTGCCGATTGGAAGGTGGACGGGACGCGGGTGGTGTTTTCGACGGAGGGGGCTAATCCGGCGGTGTGGGTGGCGACAAAGGCAGGGATCGAAAGTCTGGTGGAGGGTGTGGGCGGGATGTTGGCGGTGGATGGGCTGGGGGTGTGGGTTTATGCCTCGGATGGTTTATTTCGGCTCGAAGAGTCTGGGGAGGCGCGGGCGGTTTCTTTGCTTTCGGAGGCGGTGCAGTTGACGCGGAATCTGGTGGCGTTGCCGGAGGGCGGGGTGTTGATCGCTCATGCGGATCGGGCGGATCGGCGGGTGTTGGCGTTTGATGGGGCAGGGCAGTTGCGGTGGGAACGGTCGGTGGAGGCTTTGGGGAGCAATCCCCGGTTTGTGACGGTGGCGGGGGTGGTTTTGTTGTGGCTGGAGGAAGGGGAAGGGGTGGTGAATTTGTATCGGGTGAATATGGCGGATGGCGCGCTCACGCATCTTTTTCGGGGCGGGACACGGACCCCCGCGCGGGGGAGTACCTGGATCGTGCCGCTGGCCCCTGCGCAACTCGTGTTTCAGATCGGGGGGGGGCATCTGGTGGGGTTTGATCCGTTTTTGGGGCCGTAGGAAAATTGTTCAGGAGCAGGCATTTAACTGCAATGAGGAAAATTTCATTTATACGCTAGAATTATTCTTATTTAACCCATGTTGCTACCTTGACGGCGAAAAACCGAGTTTTTTCTTTACAAGCAGGGCGATCCTGCTTTTTGGGAACTTTTTTGGCAAAAAAAGCTCGCTTTCAAGGAAAAAACTTGGTTTTTTAGAAATGTAGCAACTTGAGTTATTTATGGGATGTATTGCTTTATACGATGGCAGTCCTCTATAACTTAATTCCTCATTTCATCCATGATCGGCTTAGGGAGGAGCAATTTTCGGGCACGTTGCAAGCCGTGACGTTATTTATGGATATTTCCGGGTCCACCGCGTTGACACAGACGATGATGGGGCATGGTAAACGCGGGGCTGAGATTCTTTCGAATATTTTGAATCAAATTTTTGAGCCGGTGATTCAGGCGGTGTATGCACATGGGGGGTTTATTACCGGGTTTGCGGGGGATGCGTTTACGGCGGTTTTTCCCTGGGTGGGCGGGCATACGCCGTTGGAGGCGGTGCAAGCGGCGGAGAAAATTCGTCTGGCCATTGTCGCGCAGAGTTATCAAAGTACGCCTTTGGGGCGGTTTGCGCTGGAGGGCCGGGTGGGGATGTCGATGGGGACGGTGGAATGGGGGATTGTGGGGCCAGGGTTGCACAAGGGGTATTTTTTTCGAGGCCCTGCGATTGAGGGTTGTGGCAAGGCGGAAGCGCAGGCGGTGGGGGGGCAGGTGGTGGTGGATGAGCCGTTGGCGGAGCAACTTCGGGCGTTGGGGGTGGCGGTGTTTCCCCATCGGGAAGGGTTTAGCCGGTTGAGGGCAAGGGCGGGGGATGTCGATCTTCCTGTTCAAACTTCGCATGTGGCTCCGGTTTTGCCCCCTCAGGAGGCGCGTTTTGTGAGCCGATTTTTGCCTTCACGTTTTTTTGAGGGGCCTTTGCAGGGTGAATTTCGGAATGCGGCGATTGTGTTTGTGGGGTTTGAACGGGATCTGGCGTTTGATCTGTTAAGTGAGTTTGTCAATCAGGCGATTTTAGCGGTGGACCGGGTGGAAGGGCATTTTAGTGAGGTTGAAATTGGGCTTACGGGGGGGGTGTTGCTTTTTTATTTTGGTGCGCCGGTGGGGCATGAGGATGATTTGAAGCGGGCGTTGAACTTTATTTTGACTTTTCGGGAGCGGGTCGAGGCCAATGTCCATGCGGGGTTGAAGTGGCGGGGCGGGGTGACGGTGGGGCCGGTGTATGCCGGGTTGACGGGAACGCCCTATCGCGGCAAGTATAGTTTGTTGGGGGTAACGGTCAATTTTGCGGCGCGGTTGATGGAGCGGGCGGCTTGGGGCGAGGTGTATGTGGCGGAAGCGGTGAAGACCAGCGAAGGTAAAGATTTTGATTTTGAGGAGATCGGCTCGTTTCAGTACAAGGGGTTTGCTAATCCTGTGCCGACGTATCGATTTGTGGGGGCAAAGTCTTTGTTCGATTCCACCGACCTGTTTGAGGTTTTTTCGGCTTTGCCGATGGTCGGGCGTGAGACAGAATTGGCGCAGTTGATGGAAGCCGTGGAACCGATTTTTTATGGGTATTTTGGCGGGGTGGCGGTCATTTCTGGCGATCCGGGGATGGGCAAATCGCGCCTGGCACATGCGCTCTGGCGGACCCTCTCTCCCCGCGTGACCTGGCTAACCGCCCAAAACGATCAGGTTTTGCGCCAGCCTTTTGGCCCGTTCGTACATTTGCTCAAACAGTATTTTCGCCAGTTGCCCGATAAGCCTCTTTCCTCCAACCACAGCGCCTTTGAAGAAAGATTTGACCTTTTGGTGCGCCAATTGCAAAACAAGGCCGAAACGGGGGCCGCTTCGCAAAAAACCTCTCTGCCGTTGCTGATCTCCACCCTGGTACAGAAAAAGTCATTTTTGGGGGCGTTAGTCGGGTTACATTGGCCCTCATCCTTGTACGAACAATTGGACGAACGCGGGCGTTTTCAAAACAATCTGCTGGCGATCAAAACGCTAATCCTGGCCGAAAGTCGTCTGCGCCCGGTCGTGTTGGCGCTGGAAGATGCCAATTGGCTGGACGACGCCTCGCATGAGATGCTCAATTTTTTGACCATCAACACAAGCCAATACCCCTTTTTAATTTTGATTACCACCCGTTATGATGCCAACGGGGCGCGCCCGGCCTTTAAGTTCGAGCGCAACATCCACCCACTTAGCCTCGACCTCAAAGAGCTTTCCGAAACCACCCTGCGCGTGCTCGCCAAAGACCTGTTAGAAGACTCCGTGGACGACAAATTATTGCGCGTCTTGTTGGAAAAAACACAAGGCAATCCTTTTTTTGCCCAACAAGTGCTCGTGTACTTTAAAGAAAACGGTTTTATCCATCGCCGCCAAGCGCAGGAACGCGTGGTTTGGGCCGTACAAGATTCGCCCTACGAAGCCCTCCCAGCCAGCATTCAACCGATTCTCACCGCCCAAATTGATCGGCTTGCCCCTCCCCTGCGCGAGGCCGTTTTGATCGCCTCCGTGTTGGGCCGGGAATTTGACGTGCAAGTGCTCTCTTATCTTTTGGGCAAAGACGCCCAACGCCTCGCCGAAGAGGGCGAAAAAGAGCAAATCTGGGAAGCCATCAAAGGCTTGCACTACACCTTCCGCCACGAACTCCTGCGGGACGCCGCCTACAAACTCCAACTCGAATCCCGCCTGGGCGAACTCCACCGGCAAGCCATCCAAGCCTACGAAACCCTTTTCCCTGAAACCCTTTCCCGCTATTACGCCCTCTTGGTTTATCATGCCGGACAAGGGCAGGATCAGGAAAAAGAACGTCTCTATACCCGTTTAGCAGGGGACCAGGCCGCGATCCGTTTTGCCCCCGCCGAAGCCCTCCGCTACTTTGCCCGTGCCCTGGAACTCACCCCCCCGGACGATTTGCCTACCCGCTACGAAATCCTCACCGCCCAGGAAAAAATGCACGATCTGTCCGGCGAGCGCGAAGCCCAACTCCAAAAGCTCAAACAGCTTTCGGAAATTGTGCTCACCCTCAACGACGCCTATCGTCAAGCCGAACTCTCCCTGTTATGGGCCAATTATTGGGCCACGGCCAATAATTATTCAGCCGCAGATGAAATGATCCAACAAGCCATTTCCTTTGCCCGGCACTCCGCCACCCCCCACGCGGAAAGCCTGATCGCCCAAAGCCATCTGGTTTGGGGCCGGTACCTGATCGCCCTCTCCGATTACACCCTCGCCCACACCCATTTGACCCAAGCCCTCGAAATTGTCCAACGCCTGGGGGACGAAGCCGCCACCGCCCGCGTTTTACACGCCCTGGGCACGGTCTCCGCCTACCAGGGCGAATATGCCTCGGCCCTCAAAGATTACCGCGAGGCCCTCTTCCTGTATCGCAAAACCGGCAACCGCCAAGGCGAAGCCCACATCCTCAACAACCTGGGCACCATCGCCGCCGATCAGGGCAACCCTGCCGAAGAACAAGCCTACTACGAACAAGCCCTCCAAATTCGCCGCGAAATCGGCGACCGCCAAGGGGAAGCCGACACCCTCAACAACCTGGGCCTGACCGAACGCACGCTGGGCGAATATGCGCGCGCCCGTGACTATTATCATCAGGCGTTGGAAATCTACTATGAAGTTCAGAATCGATTGGGAGAACAGACCGTCCTGCATAACCTCGGCGAGGCGTTTTACTATCTCAAAATGTACGTGGAAGCCTTAGCCAGCTACCGCCAGGCCCTCTACATTGCTCGCGAAATCAAAGATCGGGATGGGGAAGCGTTGAATCTCTTTCATATTGGGAACATCCTCCGCGATACCGGCAATTTAGAACAAGCCGAACCCTACTACCAACAAGCCCTGGCCTTGCACCGGGAAGTAGGCCGTCACCAATACGAACCAGAAGATTTAGCCGCCCTCGCGGATATCGCGTTGCTTCAACAAAAACATGCCCTTGCCCAGGAATATGTCCACCTCATCCTCCCCCTCCTTTCGCAAAACCCCACCCTGGACGGAAGCGAAGAACCCTTCCGTGTATACCTGACCTGTTACCACACCCTCACTGCTGTCGGCGACCCCGAAGCCCCTCCCCTTCTCCGCCGCGCCTATGAACTGCTCCTCGCCCGGAGCGAACGCATTCTGGATACCGACATGCGCCGGAAGTTTCTCGAAAACAATCCCTGGCACTTGGAAGTGATGGCTTTGTGGCAGAAAAACCAATAGTCGTTGCCGGAAATTATTTCCTCAATTTCTCCAACAAAATATTCCTTAACGCTTGCTGAACCTCCTCGCGCGTTTGTTCGGCGTTGACCACCATCCACCGCTCGGGGGCCTCCTGGCAAAGGGCGTGGTACCCCTCCCGTAC
>JABWBV010000424.1 GCA_013359445.1 Anaerolineales bacterium
AAAAGAAGTGCGGGGGATTTTGGAAAGTTAAAACGCCGAAAAAGAAGGGCGCATGGTCATGCGCCCTTCTTTTTTTTTCGGGTTTCATCCCTTCGAGGCCAGTTTACTTTCCAACCGTCCCTTCCGCTTATCCAATTCCGGCTTCCACTGAAACCGTGCGAGCAGGGGGAAGCCGGGGGCGTTGAGGCGGTCGAGGGCGGTTTGCGTCCATCGGAGCGCGCCCGCGTAATCCCGATCCTGGTGTTCGCACGCTTTCGCCAGTTCCACGCACGCGTACACTTCCCCCTTTTCGGCGGCGATTTTCCATAATTTTCGGGCGGAGTCTTCATGCCCTTCTTTTTTGAACAGATAGGCCAGACGTTTGACCGTTTCCAGCCATGCCTCGGTCTCCAGCGGACGCCCCAGGCAGACGGTGTAAATTTCCCGTGCCCGCGCGGGATCGCCGAGGTCCTCATACAGTTTGCCCACCGCGAGCAGATCGAGGTCGTGATCCACTGCGCCGAGGGGGTCGGCCAGCATCCCGGCCATGTGGTACATCAATGCCGCGAGGGATAGGACGTCGTATTTGTTGTGGTAAAACACGCCTGCCAGCCGGTCAAACCGCCCCTGGTGCAGGTATTCGTTGTAAATTTCGGGGACGAGGTAGCCCGGCACGTCAATGCCCTCGCGCGTGAGGCCAAGGACTTGCGTTTCTACGGTGGCCAGCCGCCGTTCGGGGAGGCGGTCGCGCCACAGCCGGCGTGCGAGGTGAACCAGGTCGATGTGTCCCAATTCGTTGAGGGGGGAGGGCCATTGGTTCATGGCAAACCGGCTGTTGAGCAAGGGCACATCGAACGATTTGCCGTTGTACGTGACCATAGCTTTGCATGGGGCTAAAAAGGCCTCGAAGGCCGCCAAAAACGCGGTTTCCTCTACTGGGTCGAACAAAAAGAATTGCCGCACCCGAAAGGTTGCGCCCTCGAACCGCCCGACGGTGATCCAGGTGACGAAGGTGCCTGCGCCAATCGAAAGGCCAGAGGCTTCGGTGTCCAAAAAGGCGAAGGCGTCCGGGGCCAGGTCGGCCGCGTGGGGGAGTTTGGCCCATGCGGCCAGGATATGAAGGGGGGCGGCGCTCAGGATGGGGGTTTGCCCGAGCAGATGGTCGGAGGGGTATTGGGCTTCGACGATGAAAATCCGCCCGTGAGGGGTTTCGACAAATTGCCCGTCTACCGCTTGTTCGAGCGCGTGGGCAGGTTTGTTAGGTTGTGAGACAATTTTTTCGGGGCCAACCTGGACGCCCAGGGATTTGAGTTTGTCGGAGAGGGAGGGCATAGCGGTATTGTACTCTTTCTGGAAAAAGTTTTATCTCATCTCCAAGAATCCGCTATAATTTACGGAGTCATAGCCGTCGCGCACATTTGCTCAAGCTGTTTTGGTAACTACTCAGCCAGGGTAAAGGTTAGCCCGCAAAAAAGGATGAAAAGGGGATGGACATCCCCTTTTCATCCTTTTTTGCGGGGAGTTTCCTCTCTACTGAGCAGTTACCTGTTTTGATTGATTGAGGTATTTCCTCATTAAAAGTTGTTCCCAAAAAGGAAGGTTTCCGTATGCCCATGCACCCTGAACTTAGACGTATGATCACGGCCAAAAAAACATTGGCTGATCTTGGTATTCCGACGTCCATCGTCACTGATTTGATTTTTAAGATCCTCTTTAATGAAGGGGATGTGGCGTTGGGGCGGTTTGTGGAAATCACCAAAATTCCGCAATCGATTTGCGATGAAATTTTGGGCTGGATGAAGACGGAGCATCTGGTGGAGGTGCCCCGCGCGGGGGCCTTCGGGAGTTTGAGTTATATTTATCGGCTGACAGATGCAGGGCGGGAACGCGCCCGGTCGGCGATTGACCGCAGTCAATATATTGGGCCTGCGCCCGTGCCGATTGAAGAATATCGCGATGCGGTGTTGCATCAGACGCAGGAAACCCAGCATATTACGCCTTCCATGCTCAAACAGGCCCTTTCCCATCTGATTTTGCCGGAGCACTTTGACCGGCGGATTGGCCCGGCGATCAACGGGGGGACGTCGATCTTTTTGTATGGCCCACCCGGAAATGGGAAAACGACCATTGCCCAGGTGATCGGGATGCTCCTGGCAGGCT
Source organism: Anaerolineales bacterium (assembly GCA_013359445.1). Taxonomy (GTDB): domain Bacteria; phylum Chloroflexota; class Anaerolineae; order Anaerolineales; family JABWBV01; genus JABWBV01. The sequence continues at coordinate 2,140 of JABWBV010000424.1, forward strand.
CTGAACCTGTGCGGATTCCGTACGCGGTGGCGATTGGGGGGGATGTGATCAAAATCTTTGACCCGCTCATTCATATTCCTGCGCGGAAAGAAGATGTGACCGATTCGAGCATGGTGCGGTTGGTGGATGACCGCTGGGGGTTGTTCCGCCGTCCGGTGGTAATGGTTGGGGGTGAGTTGGAGATGGGGGCGTTGGATTTGCGGTTTGAACCCACCGCTAAATTTTACGAGGCTCCTCTGCAAATGAAGGCGAATACGGGGATGTTTTTGATCGACGACTTTGGCCGCCAACAGATGAGTCCGCAACAATTGCTCAACCGGTGGATTGTCCCGCTCGAATCGCGCATTGACTTTTTCCGTTTGCAATCGGGGCAGACGTTTGAAATCCCCTTCCGACAGTTGATCGTGTTTTCCACCAACCTGGACCCGAAAGACCTGGTGGACGAGGCGTTCTTGCGCCGGATTCAGATGAAAGTGGAAGTGGGCAGTCCCGACGAGAAACTTTATTATCAAATTTTCCTGCGGATGTGCCAGCACTACAAAATTCAGTTTGATAAAGAGACGTTTGTGTATTTGATTGAAAAATACTATCGCAAAACCGGGCGCACGATGCAATCCGTCCACCCGCGCGATGTGTTGAAGACGGTGGTCTCGATTTGTAATTATGATGGCACCCAACCAAGGCTGACGCCGGGGTTGATTGATGAGGCGTGTAAGGCGTATTTTGTGATTTCGTAACACAAGTCAAAAGTAGGTGGAGTTGTGGAGATGGCCCGAAACGTGTTAACAACCTGACAACTCCACCCACTTTGAACTTAATAGAACCCACACCGGCCCAGGTGTCTGGCTTAGAAACGCGAATTAAATAACTTGCGGAGGTCTTCATCGGAATTTGTAGGAACTCATGGGAAGTTGTAGGAATTCTCCCCTGAATTCCCATAAGTTCCTACAAGTTCCCCGAAATTCCCCAAATCCAGATCGGAAGTTTATTTAATTCTCATTCCTTAGCCGCCCGATTGTCTTACCAGGAATTTGTTCCTGGTTTATCAATCAATGCCCGAATCATAAAAAGGCTTATTGATGATGTTCCGCCTGCGTTCCGTTTTCAATAGTTTGATTTTCCTGGGGCTGGTTTTGCTGGTGAGCAGCGGCTCGGTTCGTGCAGGTGTTACCTGCCCAACTGCCTCCTGCCAATATTTACCCATTGTCAGTTCTCCCTCGCCTGTACAGGTGATGCAAATTGAATATTTCGGCTGGCTTGGACAAACCCTGCGCGTAAAAGGTGAAATTGCCAATATGACAGATATTTCTGTGTACGACGTTGAGGTGGAAATTTCAGTATATAACTACAATCAGCAATTGTTAGGGACAATTTCAGGTGCTACTGTGTTAACCGCTACCCTGCCAGGACAGGTCAACTTGTTTGATCTTGGTACAAATTTTTATCCGGGCGATGTTGGGAATGTGTCGGCACGTATTACTGATTGGAGCCTCACAAACCCTCAACTTTATATTGCGCCAACCCTTGTGATGACGGAGGTTCAATACATTTTTAATGGGTATACTGTTGCAGGAGAAATTCGGAACGATACCCTTATCCCGATCACGAATGTACAAGGCTGGAGTTGGACATTAGACCAATTGACTCATACTGGCGCGCTCCCCATTGTTGATGTGCTTCAACCTGGGGAAACGGCTTCTTTTGGTTGGACTGTCAATAATTACTATGCAACGCCTTCTCCTCCTGTGAGGATTGTTGTTCAAGGGTTCGCGCCGCCATAAGCATAGCCTCTTCGGAGAGAAGCCATGAAAAAAGCCGGAATTGGAGACTCTCCAATTCCGGCTTTTTGTCTACTCACACCCCAAATCCCCCCCATCCGGCTCCTTCGCCTCCGCCCACCGGCGGTCAAACTCCTCCAAAAACAACTTCGCAATATTCGGCTCGGTGATGATGACCACGTTTTCGTCGTTGCTATTGTCCGCGTTCTCCGAAAAATTGAGCGACCCCGTCACCACAATCTGCGCGTCAATCACAATCACCTTATGGTGGAACGTGCTGGGGTTGCCATCCTGCCGCATGGCGTACCCAGCACAAAACAGCTTGCCCAACTCGCTCGCCTCGGTCTCACTCCCGCGCGTCTCGAAAATCCCGGCCAAATCCACCCCCGCCTCGCCCCGCGCCAGCATCGCATCCCCCAAATCATCCTGCGTAAACGAAAACGCCATAAACCGAATGCTGGACTGTGCCCCCTCGATGTATGGGAGCAGGTGGGCAATCGCCTCATCTTCCGAGCCAAACAAAATCTGTACCGGAACCCCCTCCACCGTCACACTTTGGTCATCCACCGTCGAAGAAGAGGTCGGCCCAAACTCGCCCGCCCACATCTCCTGAAATTCATTCTCGAAAATCGCCGCGATCCGCGCCGACCGCAACACAATCACATTGTTATTGTTCTCAAAAATCCCGTTCACCGTCAGGTTCGTCGCGCCCGTCCACACCATCTGCCCATCAAAAATGATGAACTTGTTGTGCATCAACGCACTGCGCCCATCGTCCCTGACCTCAATCCCCGCCTCTTCCAGCATGGCAAACTGCCCGCGATCCTCTTCTTCGTCGGCCTCGAGGCCGTGTTCGTCGTCTGTCACCCAGCGCACTTCCACGCCCCGCGCGTGTGCGGCAATCAACGCCTCGGCGAGCGGGGTCAGGTTAAATTCAAACGCCGCAATATGAATGGTCGTGGTGGCCGCGTCAATGTAGTTGATCAACGTCTCTTCGATGCTCCCGGCCATTTGATCGGGGTTGTTCATGTTGATCGGATCGGTGAAATAAACCTCCCACCAAGCCCCCGACGAGGGCGCGGATTCCACGACAGGCGCGGGTTCCTCGCCGAACGCCTCTTCCCCTGTTTGCGCGGGGGACTGATCCCCGCCCCCAAACAACCCCAACGGGTCCAACCCCAAAAACCCAAAAAGCACCACCACCCCAATCACCACCAGCCCAGCCACCCCCTGTAAATTCTTGGGGATGCCCCCGCCGCGTGAAGAAGATTTCTTTTTTGCCATATCAATACTCCATCAAAATAAAATAGTAATCACGCACCCAGGGTAGAAGATTCCGAAAAAAAGGGATGGAAGGGGGATGTCTATCCCCCCTTCCATCCTTTTTTTCGAGACTACCCCAAGTGTGAGTAACCGCATAAAATACATCGAACAAACGTGCTTATTTTATCGCAAATATGGTAACCGTTCAGGCCAGAAAAGAAAATTGGCTCTTCCATTTTTGGCGGGACGGAAACCAGAAAATTTCAAAAAAAGGATGGTGCCATAAACACGGCACCATCCTTTTCAGCATCTTTGCGGTAACTACTCAGCCAGAAATTAGCCCCAAAAAAAGGGGAGCAGTTACGCTTTGCGCCCTTTCATCGGCCTTCGCAAAAACTGCGTAAACTGGCGATAAAGGCCGGGGACGGTTCTCCCAGGTGGGCGGCGAGGAAGGCCGTTTGCGTTTCGGGCGTGGCGTTGACCCCCGCCAGGGTCAGGATTTCGGCCAGGGCGGCGGCGTTTTCGGCAGGGTCCTTTTCCGCACGGGTGGGGGTCCAACGGTTGAGGGCGCGCATCCACTTACGGGTCGCTTTCATCTGCGTGGCGACGTACCCCGCGGGGTCTGGGTCATCCACGGCAAGCCGGTGAACGCGCCGGGCGTGGGACAGACCCCAATCGAGCAACACGTCCGCCGCGTCGTCGTCCAGATCGGCGGTCAGGGCTTCGTTTTCAAGAATGGCGTCGAGGTCGGCTTGGAGGTTGAGCATGGGGATTGGTGTGTGATTGGGAGGATAGGAACCATCGTTACCCGGTCATGCGCTTAGGGCTGATTGATGCCCCGGCTTCCCAGGGTCACGGTCAACTCGACCAGTTCGCCATTGCGGAGCACCGTCAAGACCACCTGATCGCCGGGGCCTTTGCTGGTCATCAGATAACTGATCAGGTCGCCAAAGACAAGGACTTCGCGCGCATCGATGAAGGTGATCAGATCACCGACCTGCACCCCGCCTTGGTCCGCCGGGCCACCTTCCACGACCAGGGTGACGAGCGCACCGGTGGATTGGGAAAGGCCGAGTTGCTCCTGATCAAACAGGGAAATTTCGGGGGGACTGCTCACGCCCAGGAGGGGATATTCGTAATACCCCTGGGAGATCAGAAACGGCGCAACCCGTTTGACGATGTTGACAGAGATGGCAAACCCAATGCCACTGTTGACGGGTTCGCCCTCGGTGCTAAAGGCTTCGGTTTGGATGGCGCGGTTGACGCCGATCACTTCGCCGTTCAGGTTGAGGAGGGGGCCGCCAGAGTTGCCGGGGTTGATGGCCGCGTCGGTCTGGATGAAA
>JABWBV010000011.1 GCA_013359445.1 Anaerolineales bacterium
TTTCGATCAGTCATGGGGTTCTCCTGTTGTTGGTTTTGGCAAACCACAGTCTACCCTATGACTGGTCAACTTTTAGCTTTTAGATGTACGGTAGAAAAGGGGGGATTATATTACGCTTCTGGCTTACTGGTTTTTTCTAATATCGAGGGTTTTCTGAACGCGTTCACCAACCGCCGGATCCCCCACCCGATCAACACAAACGGCCCCCCAACCACGACCAACCAGATCGTCGCGTCCAACAAAAACCCCAACAAGCTCACCAAGACGCCAAACGCGGCGGATAACGTTCGCATTGGGCGGGCGTCTGTTACGTCTACCGAAGGCCATTGTACCGTTTCCAAGCGTTGGGCGAGATTCAGCGTGATGTACGAGGTGTACCCCCACCCGCTTTGCCCGGAATAGGGGGCATAGAGTTTGCCGGACACCTGCTCCTGGGTGACCGTGCCCAGACGTTTGAAGGCGTTGAGCGCGCGGTCATAGTTTCCCGCGGGGAGGGCAAAGGTGAGGGTGGCGTAGGTATGTCCGTTGGCGGTCCAGGTGTTGGAGGCGGAGAGGTAGCCTCCGTAATCGGTGGCTTTTTGGAGGGCGCTTTGGGCGGTGTCTTCAACATTCCAGACGGTGAGGGCGAGGCTGGCGTCGTAAACCAGAATCGTTGTGGATGGGAGGGCTGGGGGTGGGGCATAGGTTTGGGGGGCTTCTCCCCCGTTGGGGTAGGAAGCGATTTGCCGGGGACCTGGGGACGAGGGTTGGCACGCGGCCAGCAGAGTAAGGAGTAGGAAGGGAAGGAGTTTTTTGTACATGAGCATTTCTCCGAGAAGGGTATAAGCTCATCTTATACGTTTGTCTCGATGTGCGCTTGATCCCTGGTTGAGATTTGTTTGACAAATGGTTGACGGTGTTTGGCCGTTTTGCTGGGGGGAATGGGAAAAAACGGGTGCGCCGGTTTTGTTTTCTGATCGTTTTCTGATCGGTAGTGGGGTAGGATTACAGTATTGGGTTTCTTTTGTTTTATTTTTGGATGATGATGGCTCAATCTTCTCATTACACTTCTTTTTTGTTGCGTCTCTGGCGTGATGACGAGCATACCCCCTGGCGGATTCAGCTCGAAGACCCGCATACGGGGGCGCGCCATGGGTTTGCCTCGATGGAAAGGCTGGTCGCGTTTTTAGATCAGCAAATGGGCGAGGCCCTTCTCGAAAAAGCTGAAACCAATTCGCTCTCGGAGTCAAATCCCCCCGCATGAATGAAGTTCTTCCTGGTTTATTGGACCTGTTCAACACGCTTTTTTTTATTGGCTTTTTTTGTTGTTTTCCCCTGTTGATCATTGGGGGCATTCTTTACAGCACTTACATTAACCTGGCGCACAACCGGCTGGCCCATCAAAAACTGGCCCAGGCGCTGGGCTATGTCCAACTTAACCCCGCCAATCACATTCTGAAAACCTGGTTTGGGGGACTCTATCAAAACCGGGCTGTCGCAATAACGACGTATGGGTCAACTTATCGATATTATTCGGGGGATAGGAGCCGGGTGGGGGTGCAGTTTATCTTGCGGATTGCGATGGAAGTTCAAACGGACGAAATCCCTGGCTTGTTGATCCGCCGCACCCAACAAAAGGGCATCCCCCAAACTTTTGAAGACGCCTTTGAACAGCACCACGCGGGGTTTCTGTCCCATGCCGCGCGGAATGCCATGCTGGCGTTTGTCTACAAAGGCTACCCAACCGGCCTCAACAAGGCCCTCGCGATCCGGTTTGTTTCAGGAATCCGGAACCTGACCTACCGCCCCCGCGCGGAGGGGGACGTTCTCCCTCCCGAAGTGCTTCCCCACGCCCGTATGATTCTCGTCCACGAATACCCCGGCGCCGGGCTGTCCCCCGAAAAATTTCGTGCTTTGCTCGACGACATGTGCGCGGTCGCCCAGGCCATTGAAACCGGCATCGCTCCCCCCTCGTCCGCCCAAATCACGCCACCCGTGGAGGGCATGGGCAAGTACCTCCCCTGGGGACTGGCTGGTTTGTTGATTTTTGGCCTGCCCGCGCTGATTTGTGTTTGTTCCATGACGTATACGTTTTTAGCCTCTTATCGCTAATCAAAATATTGGGGTTACCAGGCGGTGCAATCCGAAACCCCAATTTTGCCTCTTCTTGATACTTTCTTGACACCCCCCTCATTCCCCTTGACCCAAAATTGACCCCCTCTCCGATACGATTAGGGTGACATCAAAAAAGGAGACCCCCAATGTCTGACATTTTTTATATCCTCCTCACCTTGCTCTTTTTCGCGGCCAGCTTTGCCCTTGTCGAGGGCCTCGACCGCCTCCGGGAGAAATAACATGCCCGCCCTGTATCTCATCACCGGCCTCATCGCCCTCGGTTTGTTGATCTATCTCATCGTCGCGTTACTCAAACCGGAGTGGTTCTAAACCAGGTGGGAACTGAAGGGAGTTCGTAGGAATTGAAGGGAATTTATGGGAACTCGTAGGATTTCCCACAGTTCCCACCGTTCCCACAGTTCCCACCGTTCCCACAATTCCCACAATTCCCCTTCCCCTCTTCCCATGACCCCCAACGGCATCCTCCAAATTACCTTTTACCTCCTCGTGCTTCTCGCCCTCGCCAAACCCCTCGGCACCTACATGGCGCGCGTTTACCAGGGCGAACGCACCTTTCTCGATCCGGTTTTGCGCCCCGTCGAGCGGTTTTTCTACCGCCTCGCAGGGGTCAAGCCCGACGATGAACAGACCTGGAAAACCTACGCCCTCGCGATGTTGATCTTCAACGCGCTCGGCCTGCTCTTTGTCTACGCCTTACAGCGTCTGCAAGCCATTCTGCCCCTCAACCCCCAGGGGCTGGGCACAATCACCCCCTACTCATCCTGGAACACTGCTGTCAGCTTTGCCAGCAATACCAACTGGCAGGGCTATGGGGGCGAAGTCACGATGAGTTACCTGTCCCAAATGTTCGGCCTCGCCGTGCAGAACTTCGTCTCCGCCGCGGCGGGCATGGCGACTCTGATCGCCTTCATTCGCGGCATCACGCGTTTCCCCTCTCCCGGCGGGAGAGGGGCCAGGGGTGAGGGATGTCTCGGCAATTTCTGGGTCGATCTGACCCGCTCCGTCCTCTACATCCTCCTGCCCCTCTCGTTTGTCCTCGCCCTGATCCTGGTCTCGCAAGGGGTGGTGCAAACCTTTCACCCTCCCCAACCTGTCACCCTACTCCAGCCCACCTCCGACGCCAACGGTGCCCCCGTGACCGAACAGCTTCTCCCGATGGGACCCGCCGCGTCCCAAATCGCCATCAAACAACTCGGCACGAACGGCGGAGGCTTCTTCAACGTCAACTCTGCCCACCCCTTCGAGAATCCCACGCCGCTCTCGAACTTTCTGGAGATGCTGTCCATCCTCCTCATTCCAGTTGCGCTCTGTTACACGTTCGGCAAAATGGTCGGGGACACGCGTCAGGGCTGGGCACTGCTCGCCGTGATGACCGCCATCTTCGTCGTCCTCGTGGGTGTTGCCGTGTGGGCAGAGCAAAAGGGCAACCCCGCGCTGACCGCGTTGGGGGTGGATCAAACCATCACCGAATTTCAAGGGGGCGGCAACATGGAAGGCAAAGAAACCCGGTTCGGGATCGCCAACTCCGCGCTGTGGGCCGCCGCGACCACTGCCGCGTCCAACGGCTCGGTCAATTCCATGCACGACTCGTTTACCCCCCTTGGGGGCCTCGTCCCGATGTGGCTGATGCAACTGGGCGAGATCATCTACGGCGGCGTCGGCTCCGGGCTGTATGGGATGTTGGCCTTCGTCATCATCGCCGTGTTCATCTCCGGGCTGATGGTGGGGCGCACGCCCGAATACCTGGGCAAAAAGATCGAAGCCTACGAAATGAAAATGGCCTCGCTCATCATCCTGATCCCGGTCATGGTGGTTCTCCTCGGCACCGCCACCGCCGTGATGTCCGCCGCGGGCCGGGCGACAATTTTCAACCCCGGCGCACACGGGTTCAGCGAAGTGCTCTACGCCTTTTCGTCTGCGGGCAATAACAACGGGAGCGCGTTCGCCGGATTGGGCGCGAACACCCCGTTTTACAACACCGCGCTAGGAATTGCCATGCTCTTTGCCCGGTACTGGCTGGCGATCCCCACCCTCGCCATCGCCGGATCACTGGTCGCGAAAAAACACGTCCCCGCGGGCGCGGGCACCCTGCCCACGCACACCCCCCTCTTCATCGGCTGGGTGATCGGCGTGATCGTCCTCGTCGGCGCGCTCTCGTTCCTCCCGGCCCTGGCGCTCGGCCCGATTGTCGAACAGCTTCAAATGCTTGGTGGCTAAAATGACAACACAAATCAAAAAACAATCCCCCTCGGCCCTCCGCCGCGAACTCTATCAACGCGCCATCCTCGACGCCTTCGTCAAACTCGACCCCCGCCGCATGGTGCGAAACCCCGTCATGTTTGTCGTGGAAGTTGGCAGTGTGCTGACGACCGTCCTGTGGGTGCAAGCCTTACTGGGGCAGGGAGAAGCCCCCGTAGGATTCGGCGAATCCAGTTGGTTCGTCGGTGCTATCGCCCTCTGGCTGTGGTTCACCGTCCTGTTTGCCAACTTCTCTGAAGCCGTGGCCGAAGGGCGTGGCAAAGCGCAAGCCGACGCCCTCCGCAAAACCCGCCAGACCACCCAGGCGAAAAAACTGCGCCAGGCAAAACGTGGTGCCTATGAACTCGTCGCCTCGGATGCCCTCCGCAAAGGGGACTTTTTCCTGGTCGAAACCAACGACACCATCCCCGCCGATGGCGAAATCGTCGAAGGCATCGCCTCCGTGGACGAAAGCGCGGTGACGGGCGAAAGTGCCCCGGTCGTGCGGGAAGCGGGCGGCGACCGGTCTGCCGTCACGGGCGGGACCCGCATCCTGTCCGATTGGCTCATCATCCGCGTCACCGCGGACCCGGGCGAAGGGTTTCTCGACCGGATGATCAGCCTCGTGGAAGGGGCCAAACGCCAAAAAACGCCGAACGAAATCGCCCTTACGATTTTGCTGTCCGGGTTCACGATCATTTTCCTGGTGGTGTGCGTGACACTCCTCCCGTACTCGTTGTTCAGCGTGCAAAGTGCCGGGCAGGGGACGCCGATCACGATCACGGTGCTGATCGCCCTGCTCGTCTGCCTGATTCCGACCACGATTGGGGGCTTGCTCTCCGCCATCGGCATCGCCGGCATGGATCGCATGATCCAGCGCAACGTGATCGCCATGTCCGGGCGGGCGGTGGAAGCGGCAGGGGACGTGGACGTGCTGTTGCTCGACAAAACCGGCACGATCACCCTCGGCAACCGGCAGGCGGTGGAGTTTGTCCCCGTCGGGGCGACCTCCGCCAGCGAACTCGCCGAAGCCGCGCAATTGGCCTCCCTGGCGGACGAAACCCCCGAGGGCCGTTCGATTGTCGTGCTGGCGAAAGAAAAATACGGATTGCGCGGGCGGCGCGTGGGGACAGGCCCGCTGACCGACGACGCGGACGCGCACCTCGCGGGAATGGGCATTCCTACCGGAATGGGCATTCCTAGCGGAATGCACTTCGTCCCGTTCACCGCCCAAACCCGGATGAGCGGCGTGAACTACAACGGCACGGAAATCCGAAAGGGCGCGCCGGACACCATGCTTGGGCTGATCCAACAGAATGGGCACGCGATCCCGTCTGATTTGCAGTCTTCGGTTGAGATCATCGCCCGCAACGGGGGCACGCCGCTTGTCGTCGTCCGCAATGGTTCGGCGTTGGGCGTCATCCATCTCAAAGACATTGTGAAAGGGGGCATTAAGGAACGGTTCGCCCACTTGCGAAAAATGGGCATTAAAACGGTGATGATCACAGGCGATAACCCGCTGACCGCCGCCGCGATTGCCGCCGAAGCGGGCGTGGATGACTTTCTCGCGCAGGCCACCCCGGAAGCGAAACTGAAACTGATCCGGGAATATCAGACGGGCGGGCGGCTCGTGGCGATGACCGGCGACGGCACGAACGACGCCCCCGCGCTGGCGCAAGCCGACGTGGCGGTGGCGATGAACACGGGCACTCAACCCGCCCGCGAAGCCGCCAACATGGTGGACCTCGACAGCAACCCGACCAAATTGATCGAAATCGTCGAAATCGGCAAACAACTGCTGATGACCCGCGGGGCGCTGACCACGTTCAGCATCGCGAACGATGTCGCAAAATACTTCGCCATCATCCCTGCCGCGTTCGCCACCACGTACCCGGCCCTGAACGCCCTCAACTTCATGGGCTTGACCACGCCCGAAAGCGCGATCCTGTCCGCCGTCATCTTCAACGCCCTGATCATCATCGCGTTGATCCCGCTCGCCCTGCGTGGGGTGCCCTATCGTCCCGTCGGGGCGGCCCAACTCCTGCGTGATAACCTGCTCATCTACGGGTTGGGCGGGCTGATCGTGCCGTTCATCGGTATCAAGCTGATTGACCTGCTGTTGGTGGCTTTGGGGTTGGTCACCGTGGCTAATTGATCGTTGCCTTGTGTGGTGATGTGCTCCGGCGAAGCCATCGTCCCAACCTGTGCCCAGAAAGCCCTTTCCGCGCACCAGTGAGAAGGGGCTTTGGTGGTACACTAACCAGACGAAACGCCCCTTGCGCGTGTCTGAATCCCCCTTCGCTTGGGCCGGATTGCCAACCCAGGCACCCCGCCGAAGCGAACTGCAAAGTTAAATTGGAGGCTGAAGTGTAATGACAGCCCAACCGCATATTCTTGTTGTTGATGACGAACCACAAATCTTGCGCGCCATGCGCACCATCTTAACCGCCAAAAACTATCGGGTCACTACGGCCTCGGATGGACAAGAAGGCTTGGCGCAGGTCGTTGCGATCCACCCCGATATCGTCATCCTGGACCTGGGCTTACCTGACCTCGATGGGATTACGGTCTGCCGCCGCCTCAGAGAGTGGACACAAATTCCGATCATTATCCTCTCGGTGCGCGATGATGAAATGAGCAAAGTAAGCGCGCTCGATCAGGGTGCGGATGATTACCTCGTAAAACCGTTTAGCATCGAGGAACTCCTCGCTCGGATTCGTGTGGCCTTACGTCATTCCGCTCAGGGTTTTGCGATTTCGAAAGACAGTGTCATTACAATTGGCGATTTAGTCATTGACCTGGCGGGGCATGTCGTAACCGTTAAGGGAAATGAAGTGAATTTGACAGACACGGAGTTTCGGCTGTTGGCTTATCTTGTCAAAAATACTGGACGACTATTGACGCACCAAAATATCCTGATTCAAATCTGGGGGAGGGGGTATGAAGAAAACGTTGAATATTTGCGCGTATACATCAGTCAGCTCAGGAAAAAACTGGAGGCCGATCCCAAAAAACCTCGTCATCTCCTGAGCGAACCAGGCGTGGGATATCGGTTTTCAACGGGTGAATAAAAAATAACTCCTCAGGTTTCGTGAAGAACCTTCCCCAGAAAAAGGGTGAAAGAGGGCTGTACAGCTCTCTTTCACCCTTTTTTTGAAACCACCCACCCACGGTGAGTAGGTACAACGCCCCGAAAAAATTCGGGGCGTTTTTATTTTTTGTTTATCTCTCGCCGCCTCTTTTTTTTTTGAAGTTTATACCTGGGTGATACGATGCGTGTGTTGATTATTTCATCGGTACGCACACAGCATCAGCGTTTCCGAAAAAAGGAGCCAAAATGTTTGATCCCTCTCCCCCCGAAGAAGAGTCCTTGCCGGACACTTGGACTGATGCAATCGTCAAGCCGGAAAAAGAGATTCTTTTTCCATATCTTCTGACGGAAACAGAAACAAAGCTCGTCCCCCATCAAAAAAATTCTGAGCCTCTCGCCTTGCACAAGGTCCGCATTATCTATTTGAAGAACCCAGAAGAGCAAAAAATCCCTCACATCCCGGTTTGGCTCTATGAACTGGTGGGTTGGGGGGTGTTTTTGACCATCCTCGCTAGTTTTCTTGGCCTGCAAATTTTTCTTACTCGGCTTTTCAGCGGTCCCCTGAATCAATTCATCCTCATCCTCACCGTCGTCGCAGAAATCGCGCTGATCTGGCGGTGGGATCAATATTGGTACTAAATTCTATGCCTCCTGCAAACCCCTCCCTCCCTACCCCCCCCTCGTTCGATGGCCCGGTCAGCTTCCTGGCCCAAGAACTCGCCGAATGGCAAGCCGCCTTCGAGGCCCAACCGGTCATCATCCAACGGTTCCTCGACACGCAAGCGCACCGTCTGGCCGAGGCCCTGCTCCAACAAGCCCCGCAAGTCCGGTTCACCCTGCCGGATCGGGTCGTACTGAAATCTCAAACCACGGAATCGATTCCCCCCGACCAACGCGAACAAATGGCGGGCGGGCTATTCGACCGCCTCACCCGCACCGATCTAAACACCATCCTCCGCCAACGGTTCGCCGAACTCGAAAATTCACCCGCCCCGGCGATGGTCACTGCCGTGGGGCTGTTGCGTTACGCCACCGCCGTTCACATGGTTCACAACATGCTCCCCTCCGGGCGTTCGGTGCAGTACCGCGCGTTGGACAACGAAGAAATCCCCACTATCCCGGAAAACAACGATCTCGAACCGGGTTCCGCGATCACCGCCGCGACGGATGCTATTGCCGAAGAATCGGAAAGCGAAGCGGGACGCGGGGAATTCCTGGCCCCGTACGTGCCCGCCGCCCGTCGGTTTTACCTGCCCCAATGGGTCGCGTTTGACGATCAGGATCACTTGTTGGTCAACTCCGTGGTCGAAGCGGAAGCGCACATCGCCTCCATGCAACGCTTTTTGACGATCCTGCACGCCGCCGTGGCCCTCGCCCCCTACATGGTCGCCGACCCCGTCTACCAACAGAAACGTTATGGCATGTTGGGCCAGTTGGTCAACCAGGGGCGTGCGCTGGCGCGCTTCCAGGCGCGGGAAATCATCCAAACCATCCAACGCCGCGCCGCCGCCAACGATCTCAATCGTGGCCTGAGCCTGAGCCTGCCTTTCTTCGACGACCAAAACCTACAAATGCACACCCACAGCTTTGAAATCATCCCCGCCGGACGGATCATGTTTGTCCCTGCGTTTGTCGTGCGGGCTGTCCGTCAGGAACAGGTCAAAGTCGGTCAGGATACCCGCCTGAATCCGTCCACCCGTCGCCATCTGCTGGCCGGGTTGCAAATGTTCGAGCGGGTTTTTGAAACGAGTAAATCGAGTTAACGCCATGTTATTTTCCATTGCATTATTAATTGTCATTGTCTATCTGGCCTATCGCGCCGCCCCGCGCGAGAAAGAAGAACACGCCCACGTGCATGGGGCGGGTCAAATTGGGCTTCTGGCCGCAGTTGCTTTGTTTGGGGTGGATTATTTCACCTCTTTCTTTTACGCCACGGGCGAAATGATGCACGCCCTTCACCCGTATGGTCTGCAAAAATATGCGTACATCGCCGTGGGCGTGATTGCCCTCGCCAATATCGTCTTTGGGTTTTTGTATATGTATTCGCTGGGGATTTTCAACGAGGGGGGCGGTTCGTACACGGCCTCGATGCGCTACTTGTGGCCTTCCCTGAGTCTGATCGTGGCGGTCGTTCTGATCCAGGATTATGTGCTGACGATTGTCGTCTCCGCGCTGTCGGGGAGCGATCAATTGCTGTCGATCCTAAACCTTTACGGTCAAAATTGGCTCTACCACTTTGGCATTGGGCTGATTTTGGCGGCGATCACGTACTATCTGACTATCCGCGGGCGTGGGGAAAGTGCCCAGGTCGTGTTCACCCTGTTGGGGGTGTTTGTGATGCTGACGGTGGTCCTGGCAGTGGGGTTGTTTATCGCCCACTTTAAAGGGGTTCCCGCCTTTCCGATGGAGGAAGCGCCAAAAGCCGTGTCAATCGGGCAGGTTTTGTACCATCTGCTCACCGCCTCGATGAAGGGGATGGTTGCCCTGACCGGGTTGGAAGCGATGTCGAACGGCATCCAATTCGTCAAAGATGTGGATGCGGGGTTTGTCGTATGGGGCCGGAAACGGTTGCCGCGCCTTCGCAAAATCTGGGATTTTTACAGTGGCAAATCCGGCATTGGGCGCTTTGTCCAGACTTCTTTCCTGTTTTATGGCGGCATTGGCACCCTCTTTTTGACTTTCTTCGCCATTCGGTTTGATGTGTTTGATGGCACCCTGGGCCGTACGCTTGTGGGGAACCTGGCCGCGATTGGGTTTGAACAGATTCCGGGGGGAACAATCCTGTTTTGGGCTTATCAGATTCTGGCCGTGCTCCTGTTGGCCGCCGCCTCGATGACCGCCTTTCAAGACTTGCAAGCCACGGCCTGGCGCGATGTCGCGATTGGTGAAATTCCAGAAATCGTGGTGTACCGGAATCCACAAGGAACCTTCACGCGTTCTGTAACAGCGGGGTTCATTGTCGCAGGCGTGATTATGTTGTTGGTGCGGGGGCAAACGTCCCTTGCCGTGCCTTACTATGGGGTGGGTGTTTTTATGCCCATTACGATCATGGGCCTTGCGATCCGCAAACATGTGTTACATACCTTCACCGGGCGGGCACGGTTTTGGGGGAGTTTGGGCGCTTCGCTGGCCGCGGCGCTGGCCGCACTGGTCTTCGTGGGACAAATTGTGGGCAAATGGACCGAGGGTGGCTGGGTCGTCCTCATCACCTTTAGTGTGCTCATCCTGGCGGCTCATGCCATTTTGATCTCTCCCGCGGGTCTGCGTGATCCCAAACAAATCCACCGCATCGTGCGCGAAAAAGCCCGCGTTCAGGGAGCGATGGCCTCCATCGTCGAGTGGCAGTCGCTCCGAATGCAGGAATATCGCTATTCCCTGCTGGTGGGCATTGCCCGGTTCTTTGAACAATTCGGCGTCCGACGCCCCCTGCGGTACGAACCCGCCCCGGTCCCCGCCGGAGATTACGACCATGCCATGCACGTAGACCACCCCGAAGCACCTTCGATTCTTGAACAATATTTAGATCAGCCTGTTTCAAAACCCCCTGTCGAACATCCAACGGCTCAAAAACCATGATCGGTTCAACCTCTCCGATGGGCATCTCTCTCGCGCGGGTTTCAGGAATTTCTTCGGTCGAAATGACAGAGACGAAGATTCCGGATGCAATGAGGAATCCCTGAAACGCCCCTTGCATTGAAACCTGGAAGGGTAAAGCCCTCCCAATTGGATCATGACTGCCCCCATCTACAAAGTCCGCCCCGCGGACGTCTACCTCGCCCTCGAAACCTCCCCGCATGGCCTCGCCAGTGGGGAGGTTTCCACGCGCCGGGAATTGTACGGGGACAACCGCCTCTCCACGCCCCCGCCCCCCTCAAGCGGGGTGAAGTTCCTCCAACACGTTTTCCACCCCCTGTCGTTGATCTTGTGGTTGGCCGGGGCCATCGCCATCGTCGTCCGCGAACCCATCCTGGGGGGCGTGATCTGGCTGTTGATCCTGATCAACGCCGGGTTCACCTTTTGGCGGGAATACCGCGCCGAACAGGCGATCAACGCCCTCCACCTACTCCTCCCCTCCTACGCCCGGCTGATTCGGGACGGGCAGGAAATCCAAATTCCCGCCAGTGCAGTGGTCCCCGGCGACGTGCTGATCCTGGCCGAGGGGGACAACATCCCTGCGGACGCCCGCATCGTCGAAGAATTTGGTCTCCGCACCAACAACTCCGTCCTGACCGGGGAAACGATGCCCGCCCACAAAACCGCCGACGCCTCCCTGCGGGATGGTCTTAGTGATCTGGAACGCCCCAACCTTGTCTTTGCGGGAACGTCAGTCGTCTCCGGGACGGGGCGCGCCGTTGTGTTTGCCACGGGCATGTTGACCCAAGTGGGCCGCATCGCTCACCTGACCCAAACCGCCAAAGAAGAACCCACCCCGCTCCAACTGGAACTCAAACGCCTGACCCGCCAGATTTTTATCGCCGCGCTCGGCATTAGTTCGGTGGTCTTTGTCGTTGGACGGTTCGATGTGGGCATGTCCACCTTGGAAGCTTTTTTGTTGGCCCTTGGCATTATGGTCGCCGCCGTGCCCGAAGGTCTGCCCGCCACGATCACGCTGACGATGGCCCTGGCTGGACAACGGCTCGCCCAGCGCGGGGTGTTGATCAAACAGCTTTCGGTGGTTGAGACATTGGGCACGGTTTCGACACTGTGTACAGACAAAAGCGGCACGCTGACTCAAAATCAGTTAACCGTTCGGGAAGTGTGGGTGTCCGGTCAGCGGTTGCGCGTGTCGGGCGTGGGGTACGACCCGACGGGGGGATTCGAGACGGAGGGGGGCAGTTATTCGCAGGAGGATTTGCGCGCGTTGCTCATCGCGTCCGCCCTGTGCAACAACGCCCGCCTGCTTCCCCCCTCGCCGGGCCGCCCGCAATGGTCGAGCCTGGGCGATCAGACCGAGGCCGCGCTCAAAGTCCTCGCACTCAAAGGGGGGCTGGACGAGGCTGTTTTGACTGCCGAATATCCGCGAGTTCACGAACTGCCTTTTGATGCCCGCCGCAAACGCATGGGTACAGTCCACCGCGCGGGGTTGAACGGCAAAACGGGACCCCTTCCCCGCGTGGGGGGGATGGAGGTGGTTTTTGTCAAAGGGGCGCCCCGCGAGGTGCTTCAACTTTGTACGCAGGTGCAGATCAACGGGCAAGTTCAACCGCTCAATGACAAAATCCGCGCGGATGTGCTGGCCGCGAACGATGAATACGCCCGCAACGCCCTCCGCGTGCTGGCCGTGACCCGCCGGGAAATCCCCGCCCAAACCGGGTCCAAAACCCCCGAACGCCTCGAACGCGATCTGACTCTGCTCGGGCTTGTCGCCATGCAAGACCCGCCGCGTCCCGAAGTGGCCGAGGCGATGAAAATTTGCAAGGAAGCGGGCATTCGCATTGTGATGGTGACGGGCGATTACGGGCTGACGGCGGAGTCGTTTGCCCGGCGGGTGGGCATGTTGGCGACCCCCAACCCGCGCATCGTCACCGGGGCGGAAGTGGACGCGATGTCGGACGAAGAATTTCAGGCTGTGCTCGAACACGAGGCCATTTTTGCCCGCATGGCCCCCGAACACAAGCTCCGGCTGGTGGCGACGTTTCAGGCACGCGGGGAGGTGGTGGCGGTGACGGGCGATGGGGTGAACGACGCGCCCGCCCTGCGAAAAGCCGATGTGGGGCTGGTGATGGGTCTGACCGGGACGGACGTAGCGAAAGAAGCCGCCGACATCATCCTGACGAATGACAACTTTGCCAGTTTCATTCATGCGGTGGAAGAGGGGCGCGCGGTCTACGACAATTTGCGGAAGTTCATCACCTACATTCTCGCCAGTAACGTGCCGGAAATTTTGCCCTTTATTCTCACTGCCGGGTTCAAAATTCCCCTGGCGCTGACGGTTAAACAAATCCTGGCGATTGACCTGGGCACGGACATGTTCCCTGGCCTGGGGCTGGGGTCGGAACAACCGGAACCGGACATCATGCAACGCCCCCCCCGCCCGCGCGGGAAACCGTTGGTGGACCGTTCGCTGTTGACGCGGGCGTTTTTGTGGTTGGGGCTGATTGAAGCGTTGTTGTGTTACACCGGCTTTTTTATGGTGTACGCGTTGTGGGGGGAGAGCCTGCCATTTGAAATCCCCGGGATTGTGCCCGCGGCGTACAATATCCTTCCCGAACAAGTGCCCATCCTGGCCGTGACCGTGTTTCACGCGGGGGTGGTGATGGCGCAGATCGGGAACGTGTTTGCCTGTCGCACGGAGACGAACCGGGGGCGGCGATTGGGTTGGTTCCGTAACCGGCTGATCTGGCTCGGTGTATTGGCTGAGTTGGCGTTGATTGTTGCCATGATTTATGTGCCATTTCTGGCTGAAGAATTTGATCACCTGCCCATGCCGGAGATTTTTTGGGCGTGGTTGGTGCTGTATGCCCCGATTTTGTACAGCCTGGATTGGCTGAGGAAAGGGGTGGTGCGGTGGATGAAGCGGAAGAGTAGGAAGAATAATTCCGAGAAGAAGAAATTTATGCGTTTTCAGGAGGTCGTATGAAAGTGATCATTATGGGATGCGGGCGGGTTGGCGAACAACTGGCCTATATCCTGTCCGACGAGGGCCACGCGGTCACGGTCGTGGACTATGATCCCCAGGCTTTGGCGCGCCTGACCGAGCGGTTTAAGGGCGAAAGGGTCAAAGGTGTGGGGTTTGATCGGGAAGTGTTGCTCCAGGCTGGGATCGAGGAAGCGGACGCGTTCGCGGCCACCAGTTCGTCCGATAACGCGAACATCGTCGCGGCGCGGATTGCCCGCGAGGTCTTCCACGTCCCGCGCGTGATCGCCCGCCTGTACGATCCTCGCCGCGCGGAGATTTACCAACGCCTGGGATTACGAACCATTTCCTCCACCACGTGGGGCGCCGAGCGGATTCGCGAACTCCTCACGCACGCGGAACTCGATCCCATTTTTACGTTCGGCAACGGTGAGGTGGCGATCCTATCCATTGAAGTCCCTCCCCGGCTGATCGGGCGCATGGTGCGCGATTTGACCATCTCCGGCGGGGTGGGGGTGACGGCGATCACCCGGCAGGAGCACGCGTTTATCCCCTTTTCCGGGACGGAGTTTCTGGCGCGGGATATTTTGCATCTGTCGGTCGCCGCGTCGGCGATGGAGCAGTTGAAACAGTTACTGGATTTTGATTAAAGGGAATGACCATGAGCCAGGTGGGGTGGACGTGTGGAGAGGCGGCTCGGTTGAGACTTCGCCACGTCCACCCCACCTTTTTGGCGGTTTCAGTGAGTCATTACATTAATGAGGTGTCGTATGTTTGTCATTGTTGTCGGTGGTGGTAAAACGGGTGCGTTTTTGGCGCAACAATTGCTTGCAGACGGGTATCAGGTGCGGCTGATCGAAAACCGCCCGGAAATCGTCGCAAAACTGGCGGGTGAAGTTCCGGCGGAGGTGCTGGTGATGGGCGATGGCAGTTCGCCGGGGGTGTTGGAAGCGGCGGGGATTGGGCAGGCGAACGTGCTCGCGGCGGTGACGGGGGAGGATGAGGCCAATCTGGTGATCACCACCCTCGCGAAGTTCGAGTTTCACGTCCCGCGCACGATTGCGCGGGTGAACAACCCGAAAAATTTTTGGCTCTTCACGCCGGAGATGGGGGTGGACGCCGCGCTGAATCAAACGGAAATTTTTGCTCGGTTGGTGGCAGAGGAGATGTCGTTGGGGGATATGATGACTCTGCTCAAACTGCGGCGGGGGGAGTATTCGCTGGTGGAAGAGAAATTGTTGCCCGGGTCCGGGCTTTTGGGCATCCCGCTGAAAGATTTGCCGCTTCCCCAAAACTGTACGATTGCGGCGGTGATTCGCGATGGCATTGTGTTGACCCCGCGCGGCAATTTAATTTTTATCGCCGGGGATGAGGTCTTGGCCGTGGTTGATAAACCGGCCCTTCAACATCTCCGCCGTTTACTCGAGGTTCGCTAATTGACCTGACCTTTTCTGGCTTAGGTCTTGACTGGTTTTTGCTCCCGTTCCTTTCGATGGCCCCGAAATAAAAAAACATCACCCGATATGTCGGGTGATGTTTTTTTATTAGAGGCGACGATGGGATTTGAACCCATGAATAAGGGTTTTGCAGACCCTTGCCTTACCACTTGGCGACGTCGCCGTATTGGGGGTAAAAATTGGGCTGACAGGGGAGTCTGGTTTACAAACTCGGCTATCAGCCCATTCTGAGCGGGCGACGGGATTTGAACCCGTGACCTTCTCCTTGGCAAGGAGACATTCTACCACTGAACCACGCCCGCATTTATCCTTACGATGTAAGCGCACTTACTGCGTAATTTGTTTGCATTTTACCTGAGAGCTTTTCGCTTGTCAAACGCTCCCTTGGTTTTTTTGCGAGTGCCGAGGGCCGGAATTGAACCGGCGACACGCGGATTTTCAGTCCGCTGCTCTACCAACTGAGCTACCTCGGCAAGGATATTTTTTTGTTAATCTACTCTTTTTTCAGAGCGGCGGAATTTTAACGCCTGATATAGGCATTGTCAAGCAAAGGTTTTATCTTGCTCTGATTTCTCGCGAAGCCCTACCCACCGCGCTGGAACGCCTGCCCAAATTTCGTTTTCCCCCACCGATTCGAGCAGGACCGCGTTCGCCCCAATCACCGCCCCCCGTCCAATCCGGAGAATCCCTTCGCCACACAGAATTTTTGCTCCGGGGCATAGAATGGCATCGTCGCCCACTTCAATGCCTTCAAAACGAGACTCTTCCATGGGACGGTAAATATCTGCTCGTCCGAGGGTCACGCCGGGATAAATTTTTACCCGGTTGCCGATTTTGCTTTTCGG
Organism: Anaerolineales bacterium; assembly: GCA_013359445.1. Taxonomy (GTDB): domain Bacteria; phylum Chloroflexota; class Anaerolineae; order Anaerolineales; family JABWBV01; genus JABWBV01. The sequence goes on from JABWBV010000011.1 coordinate 16,324, forward strand.
ATGAATCACCGTGCCAAACCCACCGTGGACGAGCAAACATTCTTGCCCAATCTGGACGGATCGAGGCACCTCAACGCCCAGGATTTTCAACATAAAATAGGCCAGCTTCCCAAAAATCGGCGATTGGCGGGCGTAGAGAAGGGTGGTGTAACCGTCACGCGCCATCTTGCGGGGTTTCCAGGAGCGGTTCTGGGAGCGGATGCACGGGTTCGGGGAAGGGGGATAATCCGAGTAAGCGGCGGTAAACGTAGCGGCCCAGCAGTCCAAAGGAGGCCAGCACGGGGATCACAATCAGCGCGCCCAAAATCCCTTGCAGGATAACCGCCGCGATAATGGCGACAAACACAACCCCATCATGCATGTGAACACTTCGGCCAAAAATTAGGGGTCTCAGCCAGATGTTTTTGATATTGATCAGAATAGCGTAAATCCCAATGACTAAAAGTGCAAAAAACACGTTAGAAATTTGAAGGTAGTTTGACCCTTCAAAAAGCGCTACAACGACCGCCAATCCTACCGCAATCGCGGGGCCTAAGTCGGGGATGATCGTGAGCAAGCCGGTGATCAACCCTAAAATCAACGCCCCCGGCATACCGATAGCCACCCAGGCAATCGAAAACACCACACCGACAACCGCCATGAGGGCCAGATTGCCCCGCAGATACCCCCGCCAGACCCCTTTGATATCCTCATATAAATGTCTGGCATCGGCCTGGTAGTCTTCAGGGAGAATGTTATAGACCCAATTCTTTAGCCCCACCCAATCTACCAATAAGTAATAGATGGTGACGAGAATCACAAGGATCCACAAAAAATTAACCGTTGTCGATTCAAGGATGTGAAAGGCGTTTTCGGTGATGGAAGTAAGGCTATCGGCAAAGAGTTGCGGCAAATCGGGGCGGAGCTGTTCGAGGTGAAATTCAAATCCCAAAAGGTCAATTGGACGCCCTAAAAAGTTCTGAACTTCCAGAAAAATATCTTCCAAATCCGTGGCCAGGGTTTCGATCTCGGTCAATAAAACGGGGATCATCAACGCGGGTAGGCTGACAATAGCGCCCAGCCCCGCAAAGATAACAATGGTTGCAGAAAGACTTCGAGGAATTTTGACCCGATTGTGTAGGATGTCAACCACAGGGGTCAGCACGTAAGCGATTAAAGCGGCGATCACCAACGGGGAAATCGCGTCCCTTGAATACCAAAGCAATAAAGCTGATAGGACAACAATGAGCGTTAATAACCAATACCGAAATGATCGGCTCCAGGGTTTGTAATTCATTAATACACTCCTCAACGCAATGGGAATTAACAAAATTATACGAATTTATTAACGTAAAATCTCAGGGAATATTACAGCCCAAGATACTTTTTGACTGCCCCCAGCGAAGGTTCAATAATCGGGGCCGCAGAAACCGCCTTCATCGCCGCACCGACATCCTTCAGCCCACTGCCCGTGTTCATCACCAGGACCGGATCATCCACCCCGATGACCCCCGCCGCGACCGCTTTCACCAACCCCGCGTAAGCCGTTGCCCCTGCCGGTTCCGCAAAAATGCCCACCCGCCCCAATTGGGGAATCGCCGCGAGAATTTCCGCATCCGACACGAGGACATACTGCCCCCCCGTCTGGGTCGCCGCCCGGATCGCCCGCACGCCATCGCGCGGCAAATCTACCGAGATACTGTCCGCCAGGGTGTGCGCCACGACCGGGGTGATGGTTTCCGTCTGGGCAAAGTACGCGTTTGCAATCGCCGCCGACCCTTCCGCCTGCACCCCAAAAATCCGCGGCATCGTCTCGAGCCACCCCAACGCCATCAAATCCTTGAATCCTTTGTGAATCCCGGAAATGATGTTGCCGTCTCCAACCGACACAAATACGGAATACGGAATACGAGATACGGAATTGCGTGTTCCGTATTCCGTATTCCGTAACTGCTCCCAAATCTCATACCCCGCTGTCTTTTTCCCTTCCAAGGTGAAGGGGTTGTACCCGGTGTTTCGGCAATACCAGCCAAATTCTTGGGCGGCAACCAGCGTCAGGTCAAAGGCATCGTCATACGTGCCATCTACGAGCAAAACGGTGGCGCCAAAGGTGAGGAGTTGGGCGACTTTGGCGGGGGGGGCGGTGCGTGGGGCGAAGATGACCGCCCGCTGGCCGACGGCGGCAGACATCCCCGCCAGAGCCGCCCCCGCGTTGCCAGTGGAGGCGGTGACGATGATTTCTGCCCCAATTGCGCGGGCACGGGCCACGGCCACGGCACTGGCGCGGTCTTTGAACGACGCCGTCGGGTTGCGCGATTCGTCCTTCACCCACAAATGCTTCAGGCCGAGGGATTCTGCGAGGCGAGAGGGGGAAAAGATCGGGGTGTAGCCCGCCGCGCGGAGGGGGGTTCCCTCGCCGCCGGGATCAGAAACAGGCAGGAGGGGGAGATAGCGCCAGAGGGAGGCGTCCCGCGAGGCCAGGATCGTGTCGGGCGTGGTTTCGTGTCGGATATGGTCAAAATCCAGCACCACATCGAGGTTGCCCCCATCGGTGGGACAGGTGTAGGTTACTTGATCGGGAAGATATTCCCGATTACAAATTGAACAACGGTAGCCAATAAAATTTTGCATATTTTCGAGTAATTATTTGCCTTTATGTTCTGGGCAATCATAGATTGTACCCATTATCCGGTCAGTTTTCATTTTCCGCATCTTCCTTATTTCCGCGACAAAAAATTTAAGTCGCGGAAATAAAGAAGATGCGGAAAGTATATCTGGAAGAGGATTTCCAACATCTTTCAAACTTCCGCCTTTTCCCCCGCCATCATCAGGCCGAGTTTTTCGGGGGTGGCTTCCGCACGGGGGACGATGCCCATCAGCTCGCCGTGGAAGATGACGGCGATGCGGTCGGAGAGGGCGAGGATTTCGTCTAAATCTTCGGAGATGAGGAGGGTGGCGGTGCCCTCGGTGCGTTGTTGGATGATCAGGGCGCGGATGTATTCCGTCGCGCCGATGTCCACGCCGCGGGTGGGTTGGGCGGCGATGAGGACGCGCGGGTGGCGGGAGAGTTCGCGGGCCAGGATCACTTTTTGGGCGTTGCCCCCCGATAGGTTTTTGATTGGCGTTTCGATGGACGGGGTTTTGACGTTGAAATTGCTGACGAGGGCGTTTGCTTGTTGGGCAATCGCTTTGAAGTTTAAAAAGCCACGGCGGGCGTAGGGTTCTTTATCCGTGTCGCGCAGGATCAGGTTTTCGGAGACGGTGAACGCGCTGATCATGCCGTCCCGGTTACGTTCTTCGGGGATGAAGGAGAGACCTTTTGCGATGATCTCCTGCGGGGATTTGTGGGTGATGGGTTGGCCGTCAATGAGGACTTCGCCACTTTTCGCGGGGCGCAGACCGGCGATCACCTGCGCCAGTTCGGGTTGCCCGTTGCCGGACACCCCTGCTAGCCCGACGATTTCCCCCGCCCGGACATCGAGCGAGAACCCGCGCAGGGCGGGCGTGCCCCGGTCGCTTTGCGCGTGCAGATTCTGGATTTGCAGGCGGGGTGCGCCGATTTCGACAGTGGGGTGCTCGGGGTTGAAGTTGAGTTCGCGCCCGACCATCATTTCGGCGAGTTGTTTTTTGCTGGTTTGGGCGGTGGCGACCGCGCCCACGTTGCGCCCATCCCGCAGGACAGTGACGCGGTGGGTGAAGGCCATCACTTCGTTGAGTTTGTGGGAGATGAAAATGAGTGCGTGCCCGTCTTTCGCCATTTGCGTGAGAGTGACGAAAAAGTCGTCTACTTCTTGCGGAGTGAGGACGGCGGTGGGTTCGTCGAGGATGAGGAGGGCCGCGCCACGATAGAGGGCTTTGATGATTTCCACGCGCTGTTGCTGGCCAACGGAGAGTTGCCAGATGTAGGCGTCCGGGTCTACTTGCAGGCCGTAGCGTTTGGCGAGTTCTTCGATCCGTTGGGTGACGCGGTCAAGATCGGTGAGCGCGCCCCGCGTGGAGGGGAGGCCGAGGGCGACGTTTTCGGCGACGGTGAGGGAGTCCACGAGCATAAAATGTTGGTGGATCATGCCGATGCCGAGGGCGATGGCGTCCGCGGGGGAGTGGATGGTTTTGGGTTCGCCATCGAAAAAGATTTGCCCCTCGTCCGGGCGGTAGAGGCCGTACAACTGCCGCATGAGGGTGCTTTTCCCCGCGCCGTTTTCGCCCAGCAACGCGTGGACTTCTCCGGTACGCACGTCGAAATCTACGTGATCGTTGGCGAGGACGCCGGGAAACCGTTTGACAATGCCGCGCATTTCCATGTGTTCGATGCGGGGACGACCGGAGGGGAGGAGGGTTTTTTCAGACATGGGGATAGGGGGAGGGGATTTGGGGAGTTTGTGGGAATTGTGGGAACTAAGGGGAATTCCAATTCCTCTTAGTTCCCACAAATTCCTATGAATTCCTACGAATTCCAGTGATCTGTGATTCGTTTTATTCGCCGAGGGTGATGGTGATCGAGCCGTCAATGATGCCCTGGATGGTGGCATCGGCGAGGGCTTTGACTTCGGCGGAGAGGCTGTAGCCGGAGTTGAAGGCCATGACGAGGCCGCCGTTTTCGAGCGAGACGGCGTAGGCTGTGCCGCCGAGGGTGCCTTTTTTCATCTGGGCGATGATGTCGTTGACGACGACCGTCCAGTCATACACCTGGCTGGCGACGACGTTCGCGGGGGCGAGGGAGGCCTGGTCGGACTGGGTGCCGAACCACAGCAGGTTGTTTTCTTCCGCGACGCCAATCGCGCCGACGACCATCTGGGCGGAACCGGTCATCACGTCTGCGCCAGCGTCCGCGTGGGTGCGGGCGGCCTCGGAGGCCAGGGCCACGTCACTGAACGAGCCGATGTAGTTGACGTTGATTTGGATGTCGGGTTTGGTGGCGAGGGCGCCGGCTTTGAATCCGTCTACGTACAGTTTGGCATCGCCCACTTCGATGGGGCCAACGACGCCGATGACGCCGGAGGTGGACAGGGACGCGGCCATCACGCCGTTCACGTACCCGCCCTGTTGGGAGAAGGCTTCATACGCAAACACGTTGGGCAGACCGAAGGTGTCGCCCGCAGTGCCCCAGGCAAAGCTGGTTTCGGGGAAGTCGGGGGCGATTTCTTGCAGGGATGCGCCGTACTGGGAACCGTGGGCGATGATCAGGTTGTAGCCCTGGGTGGCATAGTCGCGGATGGCCGCAGAGGCATCTTCGACGACGAACATATTGTCGGAGTAGGCGATTTCAAAGTTGGCTTCACCGCCCATTTCGGTTTGGATTTTGACGAGGGCATCGTACATGCTCTGGCTGAAGGCCAGGTCGTTGATGGCGCTGGGCATCACGACGGCGACGCGGAACGGTTCGGCGGGTTCTTCGGCCACCGGCTCTTCAGCCGCGGGTTCTTCAGCGGCGGGTTCTTCCGCCATAGGTTCTTCGGTCGCGGCAGTTGCACACGCGGCCAACATGAAAACCATCAACAAAGAGAAGAGGAAGAGGAGAGTTCGTTTCATTTTTTTAATCCTTCTGTAGAAATTCGGAAAACATTTATGATCCACCAAGTTCACGAAGGACACGAAAGATTTTTGAATATCTTCGTGAATTTCGTGTGCTTCGTGGATCGTTTATCCTGCTCGCTCGTAGGGTTTGGACAACGCGCGGGGCTGGCGCGCCCGTTGGGCGGAGATCACCAGCACGATAATCGTCAACAGGTAGGGCATCATCACGGCGATGTCCGGGGAAATCGGAATGCCTTTCACCTGCACCCACACCTGGAGCGCGTTGACAAAACTAAAAATGAGCGACCCGGCCAGCACCCCAAACGGACGCCAGCCGCCAAAGTACACCAGGGCAATCGCAATAAAGCCCAGGCCATTGGTCAGGTTTTGTTGGAAAACGTTGAGTAGGGCAATGGATAGGGACGCTCCAGCTACACCCGATAAGGCACCTCCTAAAGTGACAGTAAAATATCGCACCTTTGCCACGCTGACCCCAAGCGTGTCCGCGGCCTCAGGATTTTCACCCACCGCCCGGATTTTCAGGCCGAGCGTGGTTTTGTTCAGCACGAACCACGCGAGGGGCACGAGCAAATATGCGCCATACACCAAAACATTTTGATTGAAAAAAATATCGCCCAACACCGGAATTTGACTGAGCAGGGGGATGGGCGCACGCGGGAACCCGCTGACCGTTTCGACATTGTTGATCAGCTTTTGAAACAGCAAATCGCTCATCCCCAACCCGAACAGGTACACCCCAATCCCGCTGATCCCCTGTTCCGCGTGCAGGGTGACGCTGATAAACGCCATCGCCAACCCCATCAGCGCGCCGACCAAAATCGCCATCAACAGACCGAGCCATAAATTCCCAGTCAGAAACACCATGTAAAAACTGGCAAACGCCCCCATCAACATAATGCCATCCACCCCCAAATTCAGCACGCCACTTCGTTGCCCAAACGTTTCGCCAATGGCGGCGTACAGGTACGGCGTCGCGAGCCGGATCGCAGAGGCCAGCAGACCGATCAAAACCGAGGCGGAAAACAAATCTTCCATTATGAATGACCTCCAGAAATCCCTTCCGCGGACGGCTGAACCGGTCCCGCGTGGGGCGTGAGGGGTTCTTCCTGGGTGTGGGCGGCCACCGCACGAATAGCGCGTTTCCGTGCCCGACGCTTGCGCCAGATTTCACTGCTGACGACAAACACCACCACCAACCCGTTCAGCGCGGTGATCAACGCCGCCGGAACCTGGGTCGCCCGCTGAAGTTTGTTCGCCCCCACCAACAACGCCCCGAACAAAAACGATGCCGGAATGGTCCCCAACGGGTGCAACTGCCCGAACAACGCCGCCACAATCCCATTGAACCCCGCCGACCCCGTGAACCCTGCCGCGGTGCCGTCCGTGATCATGTAATGGCTCACCCCATACACCTGGATCGCCCCCGCCAGCCCGGAAAACGCCCCGCTCAACAACAGCGACAGCACAATGTACCGCTCAACCTTAATCCCCGCGTACCGGGAGGCGAACGCGTTCAGCCCCACCGCGCGGATGCGGTAGCCCATCGTCGTCCGCCACAGGAAAAAGTACACGCCAAACGCGAGAATGATCGCAATCAGCGCGCCCAGGTGGAGCCGGGTGGGGATCAGCCGGGGCAGGTCAAATGCCTGGGCCAGGCGCATCGTCTGGGGGATTTTCGCCGCCCCTTTTTGGGTCTGGTCAATCAGCACGCCGCGTAACAGCATGTTCATAAACTGTACTGCAATCGCGTTCATCATAATCGTGCTAAGAATCTCGTTGACGTTAAACCGCGCTTTCAAATACCCCGGAATGCCCCCCCACACCGCCCCCGCCAAAAACCCCAGGACCAACGCCGCCGGGACCATCACGAGTCCCGGTGCCTCTGGGAACGCCAGCCCCAGCGCAATCGAGGCCAGCCCCCCCATGATCATCTGCCCCTCCCCGCCGATGTTGATCACGCCACTGCGAAAGGCGATGCAGATGCCCAACCCAACGAGCAGGAGCGGCGTTGCTTTGACTGCCGTATCCGCGAGCGCGTTCGCACTGCCGAACGCCCCCTCCAACAGGGCGGTGTACCCGGTCAGGGGGTTGGCCCCCAACAGCAACAGCATGATCGCCCCCACGCCCAACGCGGCGAGGGTGGCGAAGAGGGGGAGGAGGGCATCTATGAGGGAATCCCATTGAAAATTCTTTATTTTATTCATTAAGTCCATGCCTGTACGAGACGCAGGCGTAAGCGCCGGTCATCTATGTAGTTGTGGCCAAAGGCGAGAGGCCGGTTATTACGATCATAAAAAATGGTGTTGAGAATGAGCAGGGAGGCCCCCAATGGGCAGGATAAAAACGGAATCACGTCCTCCACCGCACTCGTGGCCTGCACCTCGGTGATGACGTAGGCGATGTTGCGGTGGGCGTACTGCTGAAGGAACTCCCCGATGGGCAGTTGGGCGTCAAACGTCCCGTTGCGTTCGGTGATCAGCGCGCCGGGCAAAACATTCGTGGCGAGGATCACCGGTTGGTTGTCCGCTTTGAACAACCGGCGGAGCAACAGCACTTCGTCGCCCGGTTGCAGGTTCAGCAGGGCGGCCTCGGAGGGTTCGGCGGATTTGAAGGTGGTTTCGAGAGAAAGGATGGTCGGCTCACTGCCGTTGTTTTGAATCAGACTGCCAAATTCCCACAAACCCCCTTGCGCGTTCACTTCCTGAAGGCGTTCGTTCACATACGTTCCATCCCCCTGCTTGCGAAGAATCAGCCCGTTTGAGGCCAGTTTCGCCATCGCCGTGCGAATCGTCGCGCGGCTGACCCCCAATTCATCCGACAAATCACTCTCCGACGGCAGACGATCTCCGGGCGCATACGTGCCATCCCGAATTCGGGTTCGCAATAAATCGTTGACTTGCTCTGCGATGGTTTGAGATCGAGTAACGAGCATGAGAAAACCACAATGGACAATCGTCTGAACATTTAATCTGAATTTAACCTATTATAATACAGAAAAATGGACGAATAGGATATTCGTACTAAAAATCACAAACCTTAATTACGAATAGCCCTGACCTATTTCAAAAAAAACATCATTAAACTTGCATCTATTTTCAAGCGAGGTGTTCCTATGCAATTCATCCTTAATGGACAATCCAAACATTTTGATGGCGACCCTGAAATGCCGCTCCTCACCTTTTTGCGCGACACGGAAGGGATCACCTCCCCCAAAGACGGGTGCGCGCCCCAGGCGGCGTGCGGCTGTTGCGCGGTGGACCTGAACGGAAAAGCTGTCCTCGCGTGCGTCACCCCCATGAAAAAGGTGGAAGGTGCGGTCGTAATGACAACCGAAGGGCTGGGGGAATATCGTCAAAATGTCTTTGCCAACGCCTTCGTGGAAAAAGGCGGCGTGCAATGCGGATTCTGCATCCCCGGCATGGTGATGCAATCCAACGCGTTGATCAACAAGAACCCTACCCCCACCCGTGACGACGTGGAACAAGCCCTCACCCCCCACCTCTGTCGCTGTACCGGCTACAAAAAGATCGTCGACGCGGTCATGTACGCCGCCGACGCCATCCGCAAAGAAGAAGAAATCCCCACCCCGACCGGGAACGGCAAAATCGGCACCCGCCTGCCCAAATACCAGGCCCAAAAACTCGTCCTCGGCCAGCATCAATACGTGGACGACATCAAAATCGATGGGATGAAGTTCGGCGCGTTGCGCTTTAGCGATCACCCTCGGGCGAAGGTGCTGAACATCCACACATCCGAGGCGGCGAAACTGCCGGGGGTCATCCGTATCTTCACCGCGGCGGACGTGCCGGGGGAGCGGTTCATCGGGCTGATCAAACACGATTGGCCGTTGATGATCGCGGTGGGGGAAACGACGCGGTACGTCGGGGATGTGCTGGCGGGCGTGGTGGCCGAAACCGAGGCGATTGCCCGCGCGGCAGTGGCGTTGATTGAGGTGGAATACGAGGTATTGGAGCCGATTTTGGACATGCACGAGGCGCTCAAACCCGAATCTGCGCGGGTGCATGAAAAAGGGCCGGGGGCGAAAAGCAATATTTTATCGGTGTCCGCGACGAGCCGGGGAGAGGTGGACGCGGCGCGCGCGGGGTCGGCGTACATTTCAACGGGGGTTTTTCAAACGCAGATGATCGAGCATGGCTACATGGAACCGGAGGCGGCAATTGGTTATCCCGCCCTCACCCCCCAGCCCCCTCTCCCGCGGGGAGAGGGGGAGCCTGACTCCCTTCCCCTGGTGGGGGAAGGGTTGGGGATGAGGGGAGTGGAGATTCTCTCGCAAAGCCAGGGCGTGTACGATGATCGGGAACAGATTTGTCAGTTATTGGCGCTCCCGCGCGAGCAGGTACGGGTGATTCTTGTGCCGAATGGGGGCGGATTCGGGGGTAAGGAGGATTTGTCCGTGCAGGGGCACGCGGCGTTGTTCGCCTATCATCTGCAAGTCCCGGTCAAAGTGCGGCTCACGCGGGATGAGTCCATTATGATGCACCCGAAACGGCATCCGATCTGGATGGATTATGAGGTGGGGTGCGACAAAGACGGCAAGCTGACGTTTGTGAAGGTGAAATTTGTAGGGGATACGGGGGCGTACGCGTCGGTGGGGATGAAGGTGCTCGAACGGTCGGCGGGGCACGCGACGGGCGCGTACCATTTCCCGGTCACGGACGTGGAGGCGATTGCGGTGTATACGAACAACATCCCGTGCGGGGCGATGCGCGGGTTCGGCGTGAATCAGGCGGCGTTCGGGTTGGAAAGCTGTCTGGATGACCTGTGTGAGCAGGGTGGGTTTGACCGGTGGCAGTTCCGGTACGAGAACGCGCTCCAAAATGGCGATATGACCGCCACCGGGCAGGTGATCGAATCTGGCGCGGGCGTGCGGGAGACACTGTTGGCAGTGAAAGACGCGTTTTACGCGGCGGAGGCCGATCCCGGCCTTTACGCGGGGATTGCGTGCGGCATCAAAAATACCGGCGTGGGGAACGGAATGCCGGACGAGGCCAGTGCCCGGATCACCATCGCCGCCCCGGATCGGATCATCATTGATCACGGGTGGACGGAGATGGGGCAGGGGGTGAACACGGTCGCGGTGCAGGTCTTTTGCCAGGAAACGGGCCTCCCCCCGACGCTGGTGGAAGTTTACATTGACACCGCCGCCGAGCAAATCGCCGGGATGACGACGGCCTCGCGGGCCACGTCGCTGATCGGCAATGCGCTGATCGACGCGTGCAAGGGCTTGAAGGCGGATTTGGAAACGCATACGCTGGAGGATTTGGTCGGGCGCGAGTACACGGGCAAATGGCGCGTGGACTGGACGACGAAACCGGGTGCGATGGTGGAGAAGGTGTACACCCATTACTCGTACAGCTACGCGACCCAACTCGTGATTTTGGACAACGACGGGCAGATTGCGAAGGTGATCGCCGCGCACGATGCGGGCAAGATTTTCAATCCGACGCTGTTCGAGGGGCAGTTGGAGGGTTCCATCCACATGGGGCTGGGCTACGCGCTGACGGAGGAACTGGTGCTCGAAGGTGGTCGCCCGAAGACGACCCGTCTGCGGCAAATGGGCATTCTCCGGGCGAAGGAGATGCCAGAGATGGAGATCATCGGGGTGGAGGTGCCTGATCCGTATGGCCCGTACGGGGCAAAGGGCGTGGGCGAGATCGGGTTGGTGCCGACCGCGGGGGCGGTGGCGAATGCGTTGTATCAGTTTGATGGGGTGAGGCGGAGGCGGTTGCCGATGGGGATGCCGAAGAAGCGGAGGAGGTAGGATGAGGGGGCACGAAGAAACCGTTATGCAAGCATGGGATCAGGTAGGATTGCGCCTTGCCAATGAAAGGCATGAAGTATTTCGGAGAATACTTCCTTTGTTCAATGAGGCCAGGAAACGATCTTTCTTGAGCAAGCTGTTTCCCTATATAAGTCATGAATATTTGTGCTTTAGTTTAACTGCCTATCCATGGACAGACAATTTCCCTTGCATCCGCCCTATTCCTAATATCATTGAATTTAATATATTGGTTGCAATCAACAGGATAACCGACCCCAAAACTACAATCTCATTGATACAACCTTTTTTGAACAAGTATCCCTTTATATTGGAGAAAAAACCATCTTGTTTAGTGGTCAATGACGCTCAAGAATTGATCGATTTGTCTGATCCTACAAGTGCTGTAAACTGGATATTAGAACAAACGCGGGAAATGTATGTGGTGTTTGGGAAGGGAGTACCTGATCTTCAAGATAGCGATATTCTCGACATATCAAACATTCCAGCAACGCTTGACTTATTGTTTGAAAGAATTCATTCTGTGACATCTTTTCTATAAGAAAGTTTTTGAACGATGTGGCATTCTCTCCATCTTCAGTCAGAAAACTACAAACTTGAACTTGTCAACGATGAAACATACATGCCAGGCTCAAAGGATAATGAAGTGGTTGCGGGGCATATCTCTTTATTCACTGAGTCATGAGGGGTACAAGGATGAATTGCCGATCTTGTGGAAAGAGAGAAACCTTTGGACCACGAACTTCACGAAATCACGCGAAACCCGCGAAGGGGGTTCGCGCCTTTCGTGATCTTTCGCGAATTCCGCGTTCCAAACTTCCTCGCCAACCGAGAACCTTTGGACCACGAACCTCACGAAACCACGCGGAACCCGCGAAAGGATTTCGTGCTTTTCGTGACTTTTCGCGAATTCCGCGTTCCAAACTTCCTCGCCAACCGAG
>JABWBV010000425.1 GCA_013359445.1 Anaerolineales bacterium
GGGCGCATCCGCCGCGCCATCGACCTCCGCGCCGCGAACAGCGTGCTCATCAAGCTCAACCAGATTGGCACCCTCACCGAGACGCTCGAAGCCATCGAGAGCGCGCAGCGCGCCGGCTGGACCGCCGTTATCAGCCACCGCTCGGGCGAAACTGAGGATGATTTCATCGCTGACCTGGCGGTGGCCACCGGCGCCGGCCAGATAAAGACCGGCGCTCCCGCACGCAGCGAACGCACCGCCAAGTACAACCGTCTCCTCGACATCGAAGCGGCGCTCGGGGGTGAAGCGCACTATGCTGGATGGTCGTGCATTCGCCAGCTGGGGCCGAAGCCGGTGCGCGAAGAGGCCGCCCGCCCACGTCCGCGCGCCGAGCGCCGCCGGCCCCCGCGCACGCGCCACTAAGAGGAGGACTAGACTGGCCCCGTGCTGCCACAGGTTCGCGCTCTCGCCGACAAGCTGATCTACGACGTCGCCATGGTCCGCTACATGGCAGCCAACCTTCCGAAGGGTGGGCTCGAACGGAAGATCCCCGGAGGATGGACAGTCCGCCAGCTCATTGGGCACCTCGGCGATGCGCAGGCCCGGTACGCCGCGGCGCTGGCCAACGTGCTGGCCGGCGAACCGCCCTTCCCTGGTGGCTTCGACCCCATGGGGCAGAACGAGATTGCCGCGCCCGCCTTCGCCCGGGCCCGGCTGCCCGCCCTGCTCGAATCCCTTGGCGCCACCCGCGATGCCCTGCTCAACATGATGGAGTCCTTCACCCCGGAACAGGTGAACGAGCCCTTCAGCCATGGCCTTTCCCTGGCCGGGGCGCTCGGCATGTGGTCCGGCCACATCGAGGGTCACGCCCTGGACGTCATCGACGCCGTTCCCGAGCTGGGCCGCGACCCGATGGTGCTCAACTGGGTCCTCTACGCCGACTACGCCAGCGACCCCGGCCGCCAGCTTCGCCAGCAGCGGCTTCTTGAATCCGTTCGCGAGAGCCTCGTCCCGGGCGCTGCCGATCCTGACGAAGACGATTTTGAAGACGAGGATGATTAGTGGGGGATTTGTTCGGCCTGTTTACGAATAACCTGCTCCCTGTGTTTTTGGCGGCAGGGGCAGGTTTTGTGTTGGGGAAAGTGATGAAACTGGAGCCGCAAGCGTTGGCAAGGGTGGCGTTTTATATTTTTAGCCCTTGTTTGGTTTTTGATTTATTGACCTCCAATGCGTTGGATAATGGGGAAATTTTAAGGATGGCCGGGTATGCGTTTGTGCAGATGACGTTGGTGACGCTATTGGCCGGAGCGGTGGGATGGCTGTTGCGGTTTGAACGCCGTCTGCTGGTCGCGGTGATGCTGGCGGCGATGATGCCGAACGCGGGCAATTATGGCCTTTCGGTGAATTTGTTTGCGTTTGGCGAGGCGGGGTTGGCGTATGCTAGTTTGTATTTCATCACCAGCGCGATCATGGCCAATACGGTCGGGGTATATCTGGCGTCGTTGGGGCGTTCTGGGTATCGGGAGGCGTTGTTGGGGTTGTTCAAAATCCCTACGATTTACGCGGTGATTCTGGCGCTGGTCTTTATCTGGCTGGGGTGGTCCCTTCCCACGCCGCTGGCGCGCCCGGTGGAGATTTTTTCTAACGCGGCCATCCCCACCATGTTGATTTTGTTAGGATTGCAATTGGGGCACGCAGAATGGAACGGAAAAATAATGGGGCTGGTGACTGCAGGCGGGTTAAAATTGATCATCAGCCCGTTGATCGGGTTAGGCCTCAGCGCATGGTTCGGGATGACCGGCCCGATGCGCCAGGCCGGGGTGCTGGAAGCGGCCATGCCCACGGCGGTGATGGCAACCGTGCTGGCGACAGAGTTTGAGATCGAACCTGCATTTATCACGGCCACTGTTTTTCTCTCCACCCTGCTCAGTCCCTTGACCCTCACACCTCTTTTGGCTTTTTTAGGTAGTTAGGATGAATAGCTCTCTTTCCACCCCTTTCCGTCGTAACGCCTGGATGCGGTTCTGTAAAATGACTGTGGATGTTATGACGCGGCCACGGCGCGCGTTAATCTGGTTGGGGTGGGTGCTTTTGTTGGGGTTGCTCGTTTCCCCCGCGCACGCTCAGGAGGGGACCCCAGAGGCCCAGCCGGAAGTCACGTACATGTTTGGGGAACACATCACCTTTCGGGTTCGGTTTCCGTCCGCTTTGTCTATCCAACAGGTGGAGGTGTTTTTTCAGGCCAATAGCGATCCGACGGTGGTGGCTCCGATGACGTTGGACGGGGGTGAATGGGGGTACCAACATGATGTGCGGGCGCAGTATGTGCGGGTGTTTGGCAAGGTGGCGTATTGGTTTCGGCTCACGCTGGAGGGCGGGGAAACGGTAGAGACGGCGCGTTTTTCTTTCTTTTATGAAGATAACCGGTTTGCATGGCAGACTCTGGAAGGGGTCCCGTTTCGAGTGCATTGGTATTCTGGGGATACGGCGTTTGCCCAGGCGGTGTTGGACGCCGCGCGTTTGGGGGCGCAACAGGCCGGTTTGATTTTAGATAGTGAACTGTCCGAGCTGGTTGAAATTTACGTGTACGGGCAACTGGTCGATTATCAGTTTGCGCGGAGTGCTATGGGGCCTTTGTGGGCCGGGGGACACGCCGACCCGGACGCGGGGGTTATCGTCGTCTCGCTTCCCCCCGGTGAAAATCAGATGCTTGAGGTCGAACGCAAAATCCCCCACGAAGTGGCGCATTTGATCTTATATGCGGCGACCGGGGCGGGGTTTTCCAACCTTCCGACCTGGCTCAACGAAGGGTTTGCCTCCACCCTCGAACAAAACCCCAACCCCGATTACGAAACGTTGGTGGATAGCGCCGTGCAAAAAGGCACGCTTCTGCCTTTGGAGACACTCTGCCAACCCTTCCCACGGGATGCGGCGGGCGCGGTGCTGGCCTATGCGGAATCGACCTTGTTCATTCGGTACGTGCAAACGCGCTTTGGGCAAGAGGGCATTCGAGCGATGGTCAATGCCTACGCCAACGGGGCCGGGTGTGCGCAGGGCACCAACGTCCCCCCCATTAACCTTTCACTCTCCCAACTCGAACGGGAATGGCGCGAAGATAATCTGGCCGAGAATGTGATCCTGACTGCCTTGCGCGAGGTGGCCCCGTGGTTGGTATTGTTGGGGGTAGTGTCCATCGGGCC
This sequence comes from Anaerolineales bacterium, assembly GCA_013359445.1. Lineage (GTDB taxonomy): Bacteria > Chloroflexota > Anaerolineae > Anaerolineales > JABWBV01 > JABWBV01. Next base: position 3,180 of record JABWBV010000425.1, read on the forward strand.
GATTTTTGTGGTGGTTGGGTTTCAGCGGCCCAAAGTTGTTACCAACCCGTAACACCAGGTATCCAGCCTGCCAACGTCCTGCCAAGCCCCCGCGACACCCCTAACATACAATCCATGTATTCAGGGTTGAGTATCTCCCAAAAAAAAGGGTGGGGATATACATCCCCACCCTTTTTTCGGGGACTCTGCTAGATCTGAGCAGTTACCAATCCGTCAAAACAAGGAGACCTGTATGTTTCGCAAAATAATTTTTCTCACCTTAACCTTCATCTTTCTACTCACCGCATGTTTGCCTGTAGGCCAAATCCAGGTGGACATCGAAACCCCCGCCGCGCGTGAATCCGTTGAATCCCCCACGGAAACCGTCGCCCCTGACGTGATCCCGAACTCGACCGAGACCCCCGCCCCCACGGAAGAACCCTCCGCGGCCCTCGCGGGCACCGTCACCGGGCGGGTGTGCTACCCCAGCGAGGTGATCCCCGCCATGAACGCCTTCTTTCGCAACGTCCACACCGGCGCGCTGACCGAACTCGCAATCGCGGAAAACCAGTCCGAGTACAGCCTCGAACTGGAAGTTGGCACCTACGAAGCCTTTGCCTACCTTCAAGCGGGCGACCTTGGCGGCGCATACTCGCAAGCCGTCCTCTGCGGCCTAACCATCGAATGTCTGGATCACAGCCTGCTCACCTTTGACGTGCAAACCGGGCAAACGAGCACCAACATCGACCTCTGTGACTGGTACGAACCCCTCGCCGTGCCCGTCAACCCCCGCGCCACCCTCGTCGCCGACCCTGCCCTGGCCGGATTGGTGTACCTGAACATGCTCGCCACCAGTCTCTGGCGCGTGGACGCGACCGGGAGCGCCACCCCCGCGCTGGCACAGGGCGATATGGGCACCGTCGTCTCCCCGGATGGGACACAGGCTCTCTACTTCAAAAATGATGATGTCTGGCTTGGTGATCTGACCACCGGCACCTGGCGCAACCTCACCAACACCCCCGACCGCGTCGAATATCCCGCCTTTTGGGTCCCCGGCACCGATTGGGTCGGTCTCAGTTCGCACAACCCCGCCGAAAGCGACGGACTTCCCATGTGGCAGTTAACCTTTGTTCGCCTCGATGGTTCCGGGTATGAAGTCGTGGACCCCGGAGCGATGTGGGGTGTGCCCGCCGCGTCCCCGGATGGAGTCACGGTGGCGTATGATGTGGATGGCGCGGCGCGGCTGTACCGGATCGGGTCCGGCGTCGAAGGGTTTGACCCCGCCCAATACGGGTTGACCGGCGTCGAAAAAATCTCTGCCCCCGCGTTTTCCCCCGACGGAAAGCAACTGGCCTGGTGGGTCAGCGGCCCGCTGAACGGGGGGAATACCCAGGTAGCCCTGGCCGTGTTCGCCCTCGAAGCGGGCACCGTTACCCTCATCCACCCCTACACCCCCATCTCCGGCGAAGGATTTTCCAACCCTGTCTGGAGTCCCGACGGCCAGTGGCTTGCCAGTAACGTGATTGGCGATGGTAGTCGGAGTGCCTTATGGGTGTTCAAAGCAGATGGAAGCGAGGAGCACCTTCTTGGCGACGGCGCACAACCCGTTTGGAGTCCGGCCAGCAACGCCCTGCTCTTCATCACCTGGGGCAGTGGCCCTGCTTATGAAGGGGCACTCAATCGGGTGGTGCTCGGCGATTGGGGCATCGCGCCCCTCTCCCTTCCCCTGGGCAGTTTCCCCCTGGCCTGGAAGGGGGAGTCATAAATGTAAGGTTAGCCCGAAAAAAAGGGTGAAAGGGGGGCAGTACAACCCCCTTTCACCCTTTTTTCGGGAAGTAGCCTGTGCTAAATATTTATAAGGAAGCGGGCTGGTATGCACCAGCCCGCTTTTGATTTCCTGAACAAGTTTCTGGCAGGAATGGGAAAGTTCGATAAAATGAAGGGTACATTTCAAATCATCGTAATCGTTAGGAGGCGTATCATGGAATCGCAGACCTTTGAAAATTACCTGGAGCAGGCGTATGAATTTGACGAGCAGGAACAGCCCGAAAAAGCCTTGCAAGCGATTGAGCAAGCGTTGGCATTGGACAACACTTCCGCTGAAAGCCACAACTTTCGTGGCATTTTGCTGGAAAAGTTAGGGAGAAAGGAAGAGGCCCTGTCTGCTTACGAAACTGCCATGCGTCTTGATGCCAACTTCGGAGATGCGGCTGAAAATCTGGCGGGACTGCGGGCCGATTTAGCGCGGGCGCAAAAGAACCATTCTTCTTTCCGGCGTGCGTTAAGAGGCGCAGGAATTGGCGCGTATGCGTTCGGGATGAGTTTTTTGTTGTACGGGCTTTTTTTGGGGTGGTTTCGCTCATCAAATATGTCCACCCCTGAATTCATTCCGACACAGTTCCCAGGAACCTTTGTGATTAATTCCTTAGTAATGACGAAAGATTTTTATGACTATCTTTTTCTCCTTTTACGAATGGTCGCTTGTGGGATTGGGTTGGCCTTTATCAATCGAGATGTGTTTCACAAATCTTTTCGTACTGGATTTCTTTATGTTTTTTTTGGGGTTGGGCTGGGTGAAATTCTTTTTCAGTTTTATTCGCCTGATGACTTTTTATGGTACACGTATAGTCTGGTTGGAGCTTTTGTTGGGACGTTGTTTGCACTCTCCCAAAAGAAACCGTCCTACCTTTTGCCCTTTGCTTTTGTGGGCGCATTGAGCTTTGGCCTGGAGCCGTATGCAATAGATAAGAGTTTAAGTCTTATTCTGGATTACGGTTGGGGAACTGAACAAATCACGCTTATTTTTATCGTGGTCTTAAGCAACTCTTTGGCGGGTATTCTCAAAGGCGTTTTCTTTGGGGGAATGGCGGGGTGGTTTTCAAAACAGGAGCAAACCCCTGCTATAATTTCAGCTCAGTAACGTCTCTTTCCCAATAAAACAGGCCATCCATGCAATCCCTCACCTGCCCTAACTGTGGCGCTCCCCTCACCGACCAAACCGGCCAAAAACTCTGGCTGTGCATTTATTGCAACACCCTCATCCGGGTTGATGATAATGCCGCTACGCCTACCGTAGAAAAAACCGTTTCCGATGCAGAGATGGATCAGGTCAAAGCTCTGCTCGCGGAGGGCAAACGGGACGCGGCCACCACCCTGTACCAAAAAATCACCGGTGTCTCCACCGACGAGGCCGAAAAAGCCGTCGAAACCCTGGTCAAACAATACGCCTTTGGCATTGTGCGCCGCCAGCAGTTGAACGGGGTCGGGATTGTTTTGGTGATCCTGTACACTCTTGCCCTGCCCCTGAGCCTGATCGCGTGGGCGCGCGGAGATATTCATCCGGTGTTTGCCATC
>JABWBV010000426.1 GCA_013359445.1 Anaerolineales bacterium
CTGGGTGGATGCAGTCTTTTCCGAAGACTTCCGGTTAAACCATTGGACCAAAATTCCGATGGTGCCAAAAATCATAAGGGCCACCCGAAAACCTGTGGCAAACATTGCCGCCGCTCCTAACAAAGTCGCGGCCCCAATCAGCAGAGTATCTCGCGATTTTTGTTCTAGGACCAAACTCGATGGCGCTTGCTGGCGTGCCAGAGGGGCCGCCTTAATCAACTGTCGGTTCAATCGCTGGACAAATTCTGGGCGGGGCGCAACAGAAAATAACGCCCCCTCCAACGCCGCCTCCATCTGTGCAACTTCATCGGACGGCAAACTGTTTCCCGACAAACCAGGAATATTTTTTCGGATATTTTCTAGCATGTTCATCTTCTCATTCCTCTTGAAAACCGTTGACCGATTCATGGATCGCGCCATTCGGTTTTTCATCCATACTATCTCGCAACGAAAGTAAAGTCCGATGATACAAACTTTTAATAGCACCTTCCGTGCGACCCATGATTTGACCAATCTCAGCATTCGACATATGCTCTACGAACTTCAGGATCAAGAGTTGTTGCCGTTCTGCAGGCAGTGTGCGAATAATGGCTAACAATGCCTCTTGCTCTTCATTGTGCAAGAGCATCGTTTCCGGGTGTTCCCGGCCTTGATGCGAAACATACGTATCCTCCAGCGCAATTTCCTGCCGTCGGCTGTTATCCCGATGCCAGTTGGCAACCAGATTGTGTGCAATCCGATACAGCCAGGCCGAAAATGGAATTCCTCGATCCTGATAATTGGGAATGTGCTTCATCGCGCGGAGAAAAACCCGGGCGGTCAAATCTTCTGCATCATACTGATTACCTGTGCGGTAATACACATAATTGTAAATGCGGCCTACATAACGCTCGTACAACATCCCAAAAGCTTGTTCATCCCCCGTTGCGGCCTGTTTTAGGATAACGGCATCTGAGAGTTCGTGACCGTTCAGTGATTTACCTGTCATAACACTGCGTGTAAAACTAAGTTGCATAGTGGCTCAGAAAAAGGGTGGGCATAAAGTACCAAATTGAACTGCGTATAGAACGCTTCCTCGTCATATAGGCGGGAAATCCTCGTCTCACAGAGAGAAGAATCGCACACTTCTCAGGCAGTATAACACGGTTCACCCAGCCGGACAGATTTTTTGCTTTGCCATTCCTCCTCCCTCAATGAATCTTCGCACTCGTAATAATTCGTGTTTTTCGTGGCAAAAAACACCCACGAATTGACTTGTCCCCCTCCCTGTGTTATATTTCACAAGTAGACCGACTGGTCAGTCTGTTCCTTAACGTAATCACCTAGCTTGATCCTTAGCATCCTGAGCGGATGCGGCAATGAACTCATCTCTCAGATTTGTTTTTGTCTAGCGAAGTCGAAGGATGCGCCCCAGCTTGAAGTGATACGCCTGAACTCCTCTACCCGGGAGGGTACCATGTCTTTCCTCAATCCTTCCCCCGCGCCTGATACCCGCGACCGCATCCTATCCGCCGCCGTCAAAGTCTTCTCCACCAAAGGCTATCACGACACCAAAGTGGACGAAATCGTCGAAGAATCGGACACTTCCAAAGGCGCGGTGTACTTCCACTTCCCCAGCAAACAACGCATCTTCCTCGCCATCGTCGAAGAATTCACCGGCCTCCTCGAAAAAAAACTCCTCGAAGCCATCGAACGCGAACCCGATGGCGTCCGCCGTGTCAACGCCGCCCTGCAAATCGGCCTGGAAACCTTCGGCAAATACCGCAGTATCGCCAAAATCTTCCTCGTCCAGGCCAGCGGCCTCGGCCAGACCTTTGAAGAAACCCGCCTCGACATCCTCGCCCGCTTCGCCGCCGTCATCAAAGGCTACCTCGATCAAGCCGTGGCCGAAGGCGACATCCCCCCGCTCGACACCGAAGTCGCCTCCTACGCGTGGATTGGCGCGATCAACGAAGTGGTCATCCGTTGGGTTCACACCGGCCAACCGGAACCCGAACGCGTCCTGCCCACCCTCCGCACCATCCTCCTCCGCAGTATCGGCGTGTCCGAAGACCGCATCCACCAACTCGAACAAGAATCCGCCCGATGATGCCCGCCGTCCCCGGAACCCTTTCTGTTCCCGCGCCGGATTCTCTCCCCGGCCCCCTCCTCACCTGCTCCCACCCCTGGCCGGATGCTGACCTCCTCGCCTTCCTCCACCTCGGCAAGGGACACCCCCGCGTCTTTTGGGAAAGCGAAAAATCCCCCCTCGCCCTCGCGGGGTTTGGCATTGCCGCGCAGTTAACCGCCTCGGGCGCAGACCGCTTCACCCAGATCGCCGCGCAGGCCCGTCAATTATTCGCCAACCTCCAACGCGTGGGCGCTCCCTCGCACGCAACCCCTATCCTGATCGGCGGGTTTGCCTTCCGTCCGGGCGGCGACCCCGATGATCCCTGTTGGGCCGCGTTTGCCGACGCCCAATTCATCCTTCCCCGCGTCCAACTCACCCGCACCAATGGCGAAACCTGGCTCACCCTCAACCACCTCCTCACCCCCGACGAAGACCCCGCCGCAATCGCCGTCCACCTCACCGAGCAAGCCCAAGACCTGATCTGGCAAGGGCTATCCGGTGAATACGACTCCCCCATCGTAGCCGAACCCGATCCCCGCCCCATCCCTGTCACCTCCTCCACCTCCCACGCCGCTTGGGTAGAAATGCTCACCGCCGTCACCCACCGCATCCGCCGGGGCGACCTCAAAAAAGTTGTCCTCGCCCGTGCCACCCACGCGGAATTCCCCGCCCCGTTCCCCCTTGCCGTCCTCCACGCTCGCCTCGCCGCCCGCTATCCCGACTGTTACCGCTTCCTCTTTGAACCCACCCCCGGCCATGCCTTCTTCGGTGCCACCCCCGAACTTCTCGCCCAGGTTCACGCACACGAACTTCACACCATCGCCCTCGCCGGTTCCACCCCGTTCGGCAAAACCTGGCAGGAAGACCAACGTTTAGGGCAAGAACTCCTCCACAGCCCCAAAGACCGCCAGGAACACGAATTTGTCGTGCAAGCCCTGCGCGAAAACCTCGCCCCCCTCACCGCCCGCCTCGAAATCCCCACCACGCCCGAACTCTGCCTGCTCAACAACATCCAACACCTGCTGACCCCCGTCCACGGACAACTCTCGAACGGGCACGGCATCCTCCCGGTGATTCAAGCCCTGCACCCCACCCCCGCGTTGGGTGGCACTCCGCGCGGCGTCGCCCTCCCCCTGATCGAGCAGAGCGAACCCCTTCCACGCGGGTGGTATGGTGCCCCCATCGGTTGGCTCGCCCCGAACGGGGACGGAGAATTCGCCGTCGCCATCCGTTCCGCCGTCGCCAACCAAACCCGCGTTCGCCTCTACGCCGGCGTCGGCGTCGTTGCCGATTCCGACCCCGATAAAGAATGGCGCGAAACCGAACTAAAATTCCAGCCCATCCTCAAAGCCCTGGGGTTATAGAATGTCCCAATTCCTAATTCCCAATTCCCAATTCCCCATTAATAACCCCTCCATTCTCTGGGCCACCCTCTTCGTTGACGAACTCACCCGCGCCGGCCTCCGTACCGCCATCATCGCCCCCGGTTCCCGCTCGACCCCGCTGACCCTCGCCTTCGCCGCCCACCCGGACATTCACGTCGTCTCCCTCCTCGATGAACGTTCCGCGGCCTTTTACGCGTTGGGCATTGGGCTTGCGACCGGACAACCCGCCGCGCTCGTTTGCACATCCGGCACCGCGGCGGCGAACTTTTATCCCGCCATCATCGAGGCCAACTACTCCCACGTCCCCCTCCTCGCCCTCACCACCGACCGCCCCCCCGAAATCCGCGCGAGTGGTGCAAATCAGACGGTGGATCAGATCAAAATGTACGGCGACCAAGTGCGCTGGTTCGTAGATGTCGCCGTCCCCGAAAATCGTCCTGCCCCGCTCACCCTCCGTTACCTTCGCTCCCTCGCCGGGCGCGCCGTTGCCGCGACGATGGGCCTACCCCCCGGCCCGGTGCAGATCAACTTCCCGTTCCGCAAACCCCTCGAACCCGTTCCCCAACCCGGCTTTGAACTCCCCGCCGAAACCGCTCGCCCCGACAGTTCCCCGTTCGCCCGCGTCACGCGTGGCCGCGTGCATCCCACCCCCGATCAACTTGCCGATTTGACCGGGGCCATTTCCCATGCCCAACGGGGCATTATCGTCTGCGGCCCGCGCTGTCCGGGGGGCAATTTCCCCGCGCGGGTGGCCGACCTCGCGCGTGTGACCGGATTTCCGCTTTTTGCCGATGCCCTGTCCGGGGTGCGCTTTGGCCCGCAGACTGGGAATGCTCCCATCCTGGGGGGGTACGAAACCTTCCTCCCTGCCCTCACCCGCGCGGGGTTGGAATCCCCGGATATGGTGCTCCACTTCGGCGCGCCGCCCATCTCCGCCAAACTGAACGACTGGCTCGCCGCCCTCCCCGCCACCACCCGCCGTTTCGCCCTCCGCGAATCCGGCGACTGGCAAGATGACGCATACACGACCAGCGACCTCATTTGGGCTGACCCCGAAATCCTGTGTGAAACCCTTCTGAGTTCCCTCAATTCCCACCAATTCCCTCAAAACTCCCCCTGGCTCCCCCTCTTTCAATCCGCCGAATCCCAAACCTGGCAAACCATCGAAAGCGTGAACCGTGAAACGTGGTTCGAAGGTGCAATCCTCGCCGATGTCGCGACACACTTCGAACTGACTCGTGAGCAGCTCTACCGGCAACTCTTTGAATGACCAGCATGGGCTTGGACGAGATTGTGTTTCGCGGCATCAACGGCATGGCCGGGCGGTCGAGTGTGCTCGATTGGATCGGCATCGAATTGGCCAAGCCGGGCAATTTGCTCTATCCCATTCTGCTGGCGGCAGCCTATTGGGCCTGGGTCAATTGGCGGGAATGTCTGATCGGCGGAGCGATGCTGGCGGCGGTGGTCGGTGCGACGGATGCGCTCGGGACGCAACTCAAGGGACTGGTCCAGCGCCCGCGCCCCTGCATGACCCTAGCCGATGCGCATCAATTGCTCGGCTGCGGCGGGGCCTTTTCGTTTCCTTCCAACCATGCGGCCAACACCGCTGCGGCGGCCGCGTTCTTTCAGGTCCTCTATCCAAAATCGGGGTGGATCGCCTGGCCGTTGGTCGCGGCAATCGGGATCTCGCGCGTCTATATCGGAGCGCATTATCTCACGGACGTGGTGGGGGGATGGATAATCGGCGGTGTGATCGGAGGAAGCGTCGCCTGGTTCCTCAGTCAGCGGTCATGGTTCCGCCCGGCGATGGGATCTGCCGCGGAGGAGACACAGGCTCGCACCGTGACCTGACGAGCGGGCTCAGAGTCGTTCGGTCGGCGTGATTCGATGCCGGCACAAGTGAGGCCGGAGATCCCTGCGCAATCGTCCGCGAGATCTCCGGTCACCCGAGCATCGCCGTTACTTCGGCAGTTTGGGCATGGTCACTTTTAACGGCGCTCCCGTGAGCGCTTTCAGGAATTCCACGAGATCTGTTTTCTCCTCCGGCGTCAGTCCCAGCGGTTTCATAAGCGGGCTCAAATTCGGATTGGTGCCGCCTCCCTGGTCGAAAAAGTCGACGACTTCTTCTAACGTTTTAAACGCGCCGTCGTGCATATAGGGCGCGGTCTCGATGATGCTGCGCAGCGTCGGGGTTTTGAATGCGCCCTTGTCTTTCGCGGCTCTGCTCACGATGAACCGTCCCAGATCTTCCTTCAGTGGCCCGACCTGCGGCACGCCGAGATTGTGAAATTTATTGTCGGTGAAGTTCGGGCCGTTGTGGCACAGGATACAACGGGCCTTGCCCTTGAAGAGGTCCAATCCGCGCACGGCCGCCTCGTTCATGGCGCCGGCTTCTCCCATGACATGCTTGTCGAAGGCGCTGTTCTGAGAGACGATCGTGCGTTCGAAGGCTGCGATCGCCTCCGCGATGTGTTGCAGACTGGCCCCGCCTCCAAAGACTAACTGGAACTGCTTTTGATAGGCGGCAATCTTGGCGATTTTGGGGACGACGGTGTCATGCTTTTCAGCCATTTCGACGGGATTGTGAATCGGGCCGACGGCCTGTTCTTCCAGCGAGCCCGCACGGCCGTCCCAAAATTGGAGCGGGATAAAGCCGGTGTTGTACACGGTCGGGGCTTGTCTGCCGCCTGCTGTGCCGAAGGCTCCGATGGAGACTTGCCGGGCATCGGCGAAGCCGGTGCCGGGATTGTGGCAAAAGGCACAGGAGACCGAGTTGTTTTTAGAGAGCCGGGTGTCGAAATAGAGCTGCTTCCCCAGTTCGACTTTCTGCAGATAGCCCAGGTTCGTCGGCGGAGTCGGCACCTGCGTCGGCATGGGGCCGATGTCCGGAACGGTCATTCCATCGATCGTCACCGTCCCATGGGTGGCATAGCCGGCCGGTGATGCGGTCGTCAAGGAAGGTCCCAGCAGCAGCGCGCTTGCTAGCAGGACTGAAACGGCCAGAGCCGAACCGAT
>JABWBV010000427.1 GCA_013359445.1 Anaerolineales bacterium
CCATAACCGAAGACGATGGGGTCGCGGAAATATTTTACTTTGACAAAAATGGGCGAACCGGCAGGCAGGGGGTCGGGTATGATCTTGGTATTGAGGGGGTTTTCGTCGGTGAAGGGCGTTTTGCCCTGCCAGGCGGTGCCTACGTCGAAGAAGCCCACGACCTGGAAGTTGCGCAGGAAGTTGGACTTCAGGTTTTTCGACAGGTAGCGGAAGGGCGCCATGCGCAGCTCCGCGTTGGTCAGGAGGTAGGAGCTGCCGTTGCGGATGTTCATCTGGAAGCCGCGCAGGTTGGGCGCTACGGCCTGGTAGGCGAAGTTGCCCGTGGTGGGCGCCGGTATGTTGCTGTCGAAGCGCGGGAAGAGCCAGCTGTCGACCCCGCCGACGTAGTACAGGATGCGCTCCGAGCCGAAGGAGGTGGCCCCTGCCAGGCGCACGGCCAGCACGGAGTGCTTGAGCAGGCGCTGGTAGTAGCGGGCATCGAGCCCCACCACGCCCATGAAGCCTTCAGCGAAGCTGAAATCAGGCTGGTCGCCCAGCTCCACGTCGAAGCGCTTGACCACTTCCGCGAATACTTTGTAGCGGATGCCGTCTTTCATGTTGAGGGTCACGTCGTAGGTGTTGTCGAAAACGTATTCGAGCCTCAGGCCCAGGCGGTTTTCCCGCAGGGAGGGCGTCTTGAGCGAGATGGTATCGGTAGCCAGCTGCGTGGTGTTGTCCATGCGGTAGGTGGCGGTGGCGCGCAGGCTGGTGAAGATGCTGAGCGGGTAGCGCCACTGGGTCAGGGCCAGGAAGGTGGTGTTTTCCGACCGCGGCTGTATGGGCGTGGAGATGCGCGCTTCGCCGGGGAAGCGCAGGGCGCGGCGATAGACTGCATACTGCTTGTCGATGCGCTTTTTCTTGTTTTTATACACCAGAAAATACTCTGCGCCATTGAAACTGGTGGGTATGCGGATGCCGCCTTCTATTTCGTAGTCTTCGAAAAGGTCCTTGAAATTGGCCTTGAGCAGGATGCCCGGCGCAGGCACGCGGAGAGCATTTACAAAAGTCCCGTTGGTAGAAGCCTGCCCACGCGGGGTGCCGTCGAATAAGCGATACTCCCCGTTAAGACACCGCAGGTAGGCGTGTTGTCCACTCACCAGCTTTTTCTCCTGCACCAGGGGCAAATCCAATACAATGTCGCTAAATGCTTCACGTCCGAGCGTCATGATCCCTTCGCGGAGGGGCCAACGCCGGTCGCCTTTTGTGGTTTCCAGGCAGGCGGAGAGAATTTTGGGGCCAGGGGGTTGCAAGGAATTGGCTTCCAGCCGAAAATAAATGCGCGCCTGGTCGGCAGTCAAGTCGGATGCAGGGCGAAGCTCGACCAGAACAGGCCCGGCGAACCGGTATTCCTGGCGACCCTGGCGGCTATTGGTATTCGTCAGATGCGTTAACAGGCGTTCGCGCCATTGCTGGCACACCTGATTTTCGATCTGGCGGTAGTTGCGCTGGTAATTTTCTTCGGCCAGTTCCACAACAAAATGGTTGGGGACGGTTTTGCGGTAATTGACATCCTCTACCAAATTTTGGCGTGTCGTGGTGATTTCACACAGGGACGCGACAATATCTGCCGGGCGCAGGGGAGCAGAGAACAATTTTAGCTTGGGCTTGAGGGATTTTACTTGCCAGGGATTTTCAGAGGTGGGGGGCATGTTCAGATTTTAGTCAATTTCGACCAACAAAAGGGATGAACCGACTTCGATTTTGTCGCCCAAGTCGAGGGCTTTGTCGTCAATACTAAACCCATTGACGAATGTTCCATGCGTACTACGCAGATCACGGATACGAAGGGCGCCATCTTTCCGGTAAATTTCTGCGTGGAGGCGGGACACGCTCAAATCCTCGGGCAGACTAATGACCAGGTCAGTTTCGCGCCCGATGGAGATGGGCAAATTGTTCAGGACAAAGTTTTGCCCGGTGTGCGGCCCGGCGATAACGCTCAGGGTGATGATTTGGCGGGGGTCGGTGGACCCCGTTCCAAACTGGACGGAAGAGGCGGGGCGATCTGCCAGGGTGGGATTCAGAAGTTCAATCGCAGGAATGGTTCCCGAACGAATGTCCTGATCGGTAACTCGATAGGCCTGGGTTTCGCGTTTGGGAGGTGGGGCCGCTATCTTCGGGGGGGAAAAAGATGCGGCGAGCAAACGAGACAACAAATATCCGGCAAAACCAAAGCCCGGGATCAGCGCGATCAGAGCGATCCAGGCGATTTGTTCATTCGAGGGGATATTTCTCCGGCGCAGATCGAATAATGACCCCAAGATGGTGACCGCCCAGGCCAGGACGCACAGACAGGATATTAAGATGAAAAAAGCGATATTACGAGTTTCTTGGGTCATATGGAGACGGGCCAACGCGCGATCAGCACGGTGGTGTTATCACTGCCGTCCAGTTGAACGGCACGTTTGACAAGGGCCTCCGCCGCCTGGGCAGGAGGAAGATGGTGGAGGGCTTCAAGCATCTCCAGTTCAGGGAGGACAGCGAGGCCATCCGAACACAAAACCAGGGCATCGCCCGGTTCCCAGGTATAGTGGTAAATATCCACCTGACATTCCTCCGTCAGCCCGATGGCCTGGGTGATGATCCGTTTGGTATCGCCAGGGTCATCTTGTTCGGTCAAGATCCCCGCTTTGACAAACCGCACATGACTGCTGTGGTCTTCGGTAAGCTGGCGGCGCTGATTTTTGGCCGTTTGGATGAGGTACGCGCGACTGTCCCCAACGTTTGCGACCCAGACATGCTCCGACTGGACGAGGACGGCGACCAACGTGGTGAGATGTCCATTCGTCAACCCCCTCCTGTGTTGGGCAAGTAGATTGAGGGCATTAACCCCTTCCACCGCAACCCGCAGGCGATCCCCGGGATGTTCCGGGCCAGTATCTGCATAAAAAAGCGCCTGCATGTGGGCGACGGCTTCCTGACTCGCTGACCGCCCATCCGCCGCGCCGCCAACGCCATCCGCCACCACCAGGAGACTCCCCAACGTCTGCATTCTGGCTTCCGCGGGAGGCAGTGCCCAGGCATCCTGGTTTTCCGAGCGAAGGCGGCCCGGATCGGTGTGCGCGGCCATTTCAATGCGAGTGAAGTCGGTCATTCGTCATCTCCAAAGATGACATCACACATGTCATCGTTTTTGGAACATTCATCCACCTGAGTGCTTCCATAATATACGTCAAAACCCTTGTCCCAAAGGCGCTCCCCGGGTTTAAAGTATTGCCGCTCACCCACTTCTGTACATTCAATGGCGGGGAGTTTTGGATTACCGCTATCTTTCATCGCAATGACACATTCACCGGGTTGCAAAATCTCCACGCCCCAAACATTCCCGACAATGGTTTTTTCACCCTGACGCAAACTCAAAGGGGGGAGAAACATGGCCGTTGTGCCGACATTAAAGATCACCATACTGTCATCTTTTTCCGTTGCGATAACGAGATTAAATGAGGTGCTAATGGGGGCAGACCCATTTGCAGGGACGGTACTCGTCGCCGGGGCATCTGTGGGTAGGGTTTGGGGCGCAGTCGCTTTACCCAGGGGTGGCACGGGGGTGGGAGATGGGGGGCGGGTAGGCCGGGAGGTTGAAAAAACCTGGGAGGGGAGGGGGGTCGAGGGACCATTTCCGATTTGTCCGGCAACCCATACGCTTCCAGCAATCAGCCCCATGCACAAAAGCAAGGCCAGAAGGATCGCGCTTGTCCCCATCGCCACGGGGAACAGCCGGGAAGTTGTCCGGTCTTTTTCGGGGGTGGAAGCCCTGGGGGTTTCTTTAGGGTGGGGAGAAGACGAAACCGCGTTGGTTGGAGCGGGGGGAAGCGCAGACAAAGCCGCTTGTAAATTCACCCGTTCGGGAATTGTCATGCGGACGGGCCGGCTTTTTTCCGTATCACTCCCCACCCCCGTGATGGCCTTTTCTAGCGCACTTGTAAGTTCCGCTCCCGTGCGGTAACGATGGGCGGGATTTTTGTCCAGGCATTTGAGGATCACGCGTTCGAGGTCACGGCTGAGGTCGGGCCGCATCCCGCTAGGCAAGGGCACAGGGTCTTTGAGGTGCATTTGTGCAATGGCAAGGGGTTCTTTTGCATCAAAAGGAACTTCCCCGGTCAGCATCTCAAATAAAATCACGCCCACGGAATATAAATCGCTTTGAGACACCACCTTCGCGGAGGAAATGGCCTGCTCCGGCGAAAGGTAATGGGGCGAACCCAATACGTTGCCCTGTGTGGTTACTTCCGCTAACATGGCCAACCCAAAATCGGTCAGGATGGCGTGCCCCTCCCGGTTAATCATGATATTCGAAGGTTTGACATCTCGATGGATTACGCCCTGTGCGTGGGCATAATCCAACCCCTGGCAAATTTCACGAATGAGGCGCGCCACCTCTTCCAACTCAATATATGCGCCATCAGTCTTGTAGGTTTGGAGCAAGGCGGCGAGGTCTAACCCGTCAATATATTGCATCGCCATGTAAACCAGATCATCTAACTCCCCATACCGGTAAAGCCGGACGACATAGGGATGTTCAAGGCGGGCAATTGCTTGTGCTTCTTGTTTGAATCGGTTGATGTAATCGGAATTCGCGCGGTGAATTTTATCGATCACCTTGATGGCGACTTTCCGCTTAAGACGAACATCTACAGCCTGGTAGACGCGCGCCATGCCTCCTCGCCCAAGTAATTTTACAATCTGATATTCATCTATTTGCTTATAAAGAATTGAGTCCTTGGAAGACATTGTATGGCAATTATAAACGGTTATCTCTAGAAGAAACCTACGGCATTCAGGGGAGAAAATTCTCAAAGTGTTCCATGCTACAATATTCGTATCGCCGTCCGCCACCGTCTGCTTTATTTTGCCCCTATTTTCCCCAAACGCCCTTCACCCTCATGCCTATCAACGATCCCTTTCTGGGTAAACAACTTGCCAACTTCCGCATCGAGCGGGTTATTGGCCGCGGGGGGATGGCCACGGTCTATTATGGGTGGGATGTAAAATTGGAACGTCCAGTGGCGATCAAGATGATAGATGCCAGGTTTCGGGACAATCCTGCCTACGCCCAACGCTTCGTCAACGAGGCACGTACCGTCGCAACCTGGTATCACGAAAACATCTCCCAAGTTTATTATGCCGATGACGAAGAGGGGCTGTATTACTTCGTGATGGAATACATCCGCGGGCTAGATTTAGGACAGGTGCTAGGAAAATATTCCGCCACGGGCGAACTGATGCCGCACGAAGATGTGCTCCGTATCGGACGCGCCGTCGCGCGCGCGTTGGACTTTGCCCATAAGCGCGGGGTCATTCACCGGGACGTGAAACCTGCCAATGTGATGATCTCCGAAGATGGGCGGGTGGTGTTGACGGATTTCGGGTTAGCGATGGATGTTGCCCAGGGCACCAGCGGGGAAGTGTTTGGCAGTCCACAGTATGTTTCCCCTGAACAGGCTCGTAATTCCGCACGGGCTGTTCCCCAATCCGATCTTTATTCGTTCGGCGTGATGTTGTACGAGATGCTGACGGGCACCCTTCCGTTTGATGACCCGTCGCCCACCGCCCTCGCGATGCAACATCTTCTGCACCCTCCCCCACCCCCGCGGGAACGGAATCCCCAACTTAACGCCGCCGTCGAAACCGTACTTCTAAAAGCCCTCGAAAAGACTCCCGGAGATAGATACCCAACCGCTCAGGCGTTGATAGACGCCCTGGAACAAACCCTCCATTTCCCGGACACCCCCGCGCTCGCCCCCCAGCCGCCTTCCCCCAGCCCCCAGGCAAATTCCAGTTCTCGGATACTCTCGCGGATCACGGCCTCTGAGTATGTCGCCGAATATATGAAACAACGGTTGCCCACCTCCGACCTCCCGACACAGAGTCTTGAACGTTCCGTCAGGAAACCAATCGAATCCCTGCCGCACCGTATTCTCTTTAATCCCTTTACCTGGTGGGGCGCGGGCGGGTGCATCCTCCTGTTAGTACTCGGAGTCCTTAGTCTTTGGGTGGTGAGTTCACTCCTTCTTGAACGCAACAACCCTCCCCAGACGCCTCTGGAGGAAGCCGCATCCCAACCATCCCCAACTCGGACAAATACTCCTTCCGTTGTTTTGACGGCCCCCCTCGTCACCCAAACTTCCTCAAACCCCACATTTCCATCTCCCCTTGCAACGAACACAACCCTCCCCTCGGTGATTCCTCCCTCTCCCGCGCCCCCTACGCCAGCGTTCCCCACATCACTTCCTGCGCAACCCCAAGGGGATTATTTTGTGCTGTATTACAACAGCACTAGCATGTATTTCAAAAACCTTTCTGGAAAAGATCGTTCGATCTATCCCATCGCTTTTGAACGGATTGCAAAAGACCAATTTACAAACCGGTTTGAAGGGTGGCAGTGGGGCAACATTTACTCGAATTTTCGGGCTGGGTATTGTATGGTCTTGGAAATCATCAATACGGTTAACTATCTTGATCCCCCGGAAT
>JABWBV010000428.1 GCA_013359445.1 Anaerolineales bacterium
GAGCGCGTCGGCATCGGTGATCGAGAGACCGAAGCGACCGGCGATCTTGACCATCGTCTCGCCCGTCCCCGACGAGCACTTGTCGTTCTCGAGGTACTGGATGTGGCCTTCAGTATCCCGGGTCAGCACGCTGTACCCCCGCGCTCCGATACTTACGATGTTGACCGGACCCCGGATCTCGGTGTGACCGTCGAGCGCTGCCCCAAGGCAGGCGTCTTCGGGAAGGCCCCGAAGGACGGGCGCGGTGAGCTCGTCGGCGTGAAGACCGGTCGCGCCGATCGCGAGACACGACGAGATGTCGTTGCGCCGGTACCACTCGCAGAAGGCGTCCATCGGGCGCCCGTTGTGGACCACGGTCTCCACCGACTCGACAACGAAGCCTCCCGCTCGGACATCTGCGACGACAAAGGTTGCAGTCGCCTTGCCCAGGTCACATCCGGCGACCCGTTCACTCCCCGGATCGCCTGCAGCCTGCCCTACCTGCACAGCCTGACCCCCTGATAACGCGCGTTATCAGCGAGCATACCGGCTCGACCCTCAGTTCCCACATCCCGTGCGAACATCGCCGGTGCTCAAAGGCGAGGGTACGTCGGCACCCAGTTCGGGTCGCGTCCGAGAGCTGCAAGGAGCTGCTCCTGTCGCGCGGCCGTGGCGGGCAGGTCCCGCACAGGCGTGCCGAAAGCACCACTTGCCTGCAGTGCGGCGAGTTGGGGTTCGAGGACCTCGAAGCAGGCTTCCACGGTATCGGCGGGGAGGAGCGACGGCCGGCCCGTCGACACCGCCAGATCCCACCCGTGCACGAGAACGTCGATCAGTCTGTGGCCGCAGTAGACCGAGCCGGGGACGGGACCATAGGAGACGGCACACGGTGCGTCGAGAGCGCCCGGGGCACGAAACGCAGCATCGGCGAGGTCGGCCGAGCGTGCATAAGCACGCGTGATGTCTTCTCTCAGCACGTCCCCGTCGAGGCGATCGCCCACTTCGTCGATCGTCTTGCCCGCAGCGAGCTCAGCTGTCCAGAGATTGCCCGCAACGACGTGTTGGAGCAGATCGGCGACCGTCCAATCCGCACACGGGGTAGGTGCGTCGAGTCGGTTGTGGGGAATCCGTCCCACGACACCGCCCGTCCACTCGAGGGCGCGGGTATGGAAGTCCAAGAGCATCCGAGGTGACATCGGTTACCCCCCGACAGCACGTCATCAACCGTCCGCTGTGTCGCGCTCACGATGAACGATCCCGGGTTCTGTGTCAACACGGCGGCGGCCGCCCGGTAAGAACCGGGCGGCCGCGCGATGTGCCTCGTTCGGTTCCGGGGGTCAGCCGGGTGTGATCTCGAACGACTCGAAGGCCAGGCTTGCGAGGCTCTCTGCGGCGTCACGGTTGCCGCTGCCGTCGAAGCCGTAGTTCTTGTTGAACGACGTCCCGAAGAAGCCCGAACCGGTGATCCGGATCGAGAACTCGTCCTGGGTGAGGAAGTCGTTGTCGTCCTCCCCACAGACACGCTCGCGCCCACCGAAGCGCCCACGGAGACACCCGTTCCCACCGACCTCCCAACCGAAACACCCACCGACCTCCCCATTGCGGCCCCCCCCATCCTCGGTGGGGCGGACAAACTCGCCTTCGTCCAAAACCGCGATATCTGGATGATCAACCTCGACGGAACTGACCTCGTCCGTTTGACCACCGATGGCTCCTTCAAAACCAATCTTCAATGGACCCCGGATGCCCGTTTCCTGTTCTACTTGACGGGAAGTTGCATTCGCTCGGTCACAGCAGAAGGCGTGGCCGATAATATTGCCTGCTTCTCCTTTGCCGAAATCGTAGGAGGGTTTGCCATTTCCCCGGATGGCACCCAACTTGCCGTCAGCCTGGACAACCAGATGTACGTCTTACCGCTGGACCGCTCCCTTCTCGCCCCTGGGGAACTCAATAACCGCAACGATGTGATCGAACTTGCCCAAACGGTCTGCCCCAGCCTGGCCCCCTACCAGCGCAATTTTGTCCGGCAAATGTTATGGTCAAAAGATGGCCTGCGGATGGCGCTCAAAATCATTGCCCCTGGCTCAGGCAGTTTGTTGGGCACCAACACCGACAACATCACCATCGTCGAAATCGGAGATTGTTCCCGCGCCCCCGATGCTAAAGATAATTTCCCCGTGCCCCGCTTTGAAATCCAAGATTTTGATGAACGCCCGGAATTTACCGATTGGAGTTGGGATGGCAACAATCTCTACACGGTAACCAGTCACTCTCCGTTACGCACCAACTTCGGTGATCTCTATCTGTACAACGGCCTGCAATTCCAGGGACGTAAAATCAACCCGATTGAAGGCAATTGTTGTTATCGGGAAGTGCGTTGGAGTCCAGACGGGCAATTTATCTTGTTTGTGTACCAGGAATTTGCCGCCAACAGCCAAACGCAAATTTACTACGTCTTTTTCAACGATTTATTGAGTGGCGTGACCCTCACCCCCTTACCCTTACCCGAATTTACAGATACCCGCGAATTTCCCCAACCTGCCCTCCGGCCAGCGGTTTCGCCTTAAAAATTAATGAAATGCCTCTAAAAACGGGATGGGAATGACATTCCCATCCCGTTTTTTTTTATCATTCCGTACACACCCTTTTCGCCCCATTCCCAAAACCACGATGCTCCAAATTGACGGCTCTCAAGGCGAAGGCGGTGGGCAAGTGTTACGCACCTCGCTCGCTCTCGCCTGCCTCACCCAAACCCCCATCCAAATCCTCAACATCCGGGCGCGGCGGCCCAAACCTGGCCTGCAAGCCCAACATCTACAAGCCGTGCGCGCGGCAGGGGCCATTACCCAGGCCAAATTGAGCGGCGATCAGTTGGGAGCCCAATCCCTATATTTTGCGCCAGGCCCCATACAGGCCGGGGAATACCAGTTCGACATCGGCACAGCGGGGGCGACGACGTTGGTGCTACAAACGGTATTTTTCCCCCTGTGTTTTGCCGAGCGTGTGTCACACCTCACCATCACTGGTGGAACGCATGTCCCCTGGAGTCCGGCGTTTCCTTATTTGACCTGGAATTGGCTCCCGTGTCTGCGGGAGATGGGGGTGAGGGCAACGGTGAATCTCGAACGGGCCGGGTTTTACCCCCAGGGCGGGGGCCGAGTTCGGGCGGAGATTCACCCCGCCGGGATGCTGGCCCCCTTGCATTGGACGGAACGCGGTGCCCCGCGGGGGGTCCGCGCCCTATCCGGGGCGGCGAACCTGCCGGGGCACGTCAATCAACGGCAAATTGCCCGGCTTCGCGCCGGGTTGGGGGCACAGGTCTCCGTTGAAAGCCAGGAATTGTTCGCGCCCTCGCCCGGTTCGGTCGCGGTGGCCCTGGCAGAGTTCGAACGGGGGCGGGGTTGTTTTGTCGGGCTAGGGAAAAAAGGTAAGCCCGCCGAAGCTGTCGCCGAGGAAGCGTTAACCGGGTTAACCAAATTCCTGGCCTCTCCCGCCACGGTTGATGCACATCTGGCCGATCAATTGCTTCTGCCCTGTGCGTTGGCAAGCGGGGTTTCGGAATTCACCACCCCGGAAGTGACCCAACATTTGTTGACCAACGCGGCGGTGATCGAGCAGTTTGGCGTGGCGGAGATTAGCATCCGTGGCAGAGTGGGCGCGCCAGGGCAGGTGCGCGTTAAGGGGCAGACAAAGGCACAAACGCTACAACGGTGAAACGTGCTTCACTGCTTGCCATCGGTTCCCCCTCCAGCCAGACCGGGCCAAAATACATGTAGCGAGGATAGGCGGGAGAGACGTTCATGTCTACGCGCACATCTTCTCGCTGGCGTTGGTTTAGTTCAAAGCGCAGGGCGTTAAACAGGCCGGGGACGGTAAACTCGCCCGCAAATTCCGCCCCGACCGGTTCCGGGGGCGTCCAGGTTTCGCCCACAAGGTAGGAGAGGGTGGCCTCGGTCACTTGCCCGTTTTGCACCGTGACGATGTGGCGACGGCGTTCGGCGGCAAATTCCACTTCTACCGTAATCTGATAATGTTGGATTCCGGCGGCGTACCATTGGGTTTCGGCGTCGTTGAGACGGGTCATGTTCGCTTCCGGGAAGCGCCGCTCCCGGTTGGCATACAGCACATATATCAGGAACGCGGAAAAGCCTAAGACAAACAGGAGAATAGGGATGATCTTTCGCATGGGAGGATTATAATCGAGGGGGAGAGGCGGTGCGTGATGTGCGATAGATGATGCGTGATGCGTAAATGGGAGTCACGATGATTGGTGAAAGTGATCGACAATTTTTATTAAATTTAGCCCGGCAAACGCTGACTTTGTATCTGGGAAGTGGGGAGATGCCCGTTTTAAGCACGGACCGCGCGGGCTTGCGGGAACCGCGTGCGGTGTTTGTGACCCTTCGCGTGCGCGCCACCGGCGATTTGCGGGGGTGCCGCGGGGAAACCCAGGCCCGCCGCCCTCTGATCGAATCCGTCGCGTGGATGACGGTCGCCTCCGCCACGGACGATCCCCGTTTTCCCCATGTTCATGCCGAGGAGGTGCCGGGTTTGCACTTTGAAATCAACGCCCTCACTCCTCTCACACCCCTCCAACCCGAAGCCGTGGAAATTGGGCGGCATGGGCTGATGATTGTGCGTGGGGGGTATGCGGGCTTGCTCCTCCCTGAGGTGGCAACCCGGTATGCGTGGGACGCCGAAACTTTCCTAAAAGCGGTTTGCAAAAAGGCCGGGCTAAAAGAAAATGCCTGGCAGACCCCGGATACAAAATTATTCGGGTTCGAAGCGGAAGTTTGGGGGGAGGACGATTAAATGGTATCATAGCCCCTTATGCACACACATCGCCAACCCAACTCTGCCCAATGTTTTGTCTGTGGCCTGCAAAACCCCTTCGGCCTACACCTGCACTTTTTTGACAACGGCATCGACGAAGTCCGCTGTGAATACACCATCCCCGAACAGTTTCAGGGTTATCCCGGCATCGCCCACGGGGGCATCGTCGCCGCCATGCTGGATGAAGCCATCGGGCGTGTCTCCATGATTGGGGATCCCCTGCATTTTATGATGACGGCCACAATGGAATTGAAATACCGTCTGCCTGTGCCACTCAACACCCCGCTCACCCTCCTTGCCCGCAAACTCAAAGACCGTGGGCGCATCGTTAAAGCCGAAGGTGCCATCTACCTGCCGGATGGCGCTATCGCCGTCGAAGGCTCCCTGACGCTCGTAGACCTGCCCTCTCAGTTCATTGTCAACGAAGAAGCGGCAGAACGCCTGGGATGGAAAGTGTATCAAGATGAAGGCATGAAGTAATCCATCTTCCCTCACATCTATTCCCTCCCCCTATGCCCAACCCCCTCCTATCCCTCGCCTCTTACACCGCGCGGATGCTTCCGGCGCCGCTCCGGCACCTGTTTTACCGGCTTGGCCCCCTCACCCGTCTGCTTCGCCGGAGTCTCAACCGCGCCGCCCCGACCGGGCTAAGTGAAGTTACCATTGCCGCCGGGGCACTGGCAGGTTACCAGATTCAGCTCAACATGCAAACGGAAAAAGACTATTGGCTAGGCAACTACGAGACCCACCTCGAAAATGCCATCCGCGCCTGGGTCCAGCCCGGCATGTTTGTGTATGATGTGGGGGCCAATATTGGCTACGTTTCCATGCTTTTCGCCCAAACCCTCGGAAAGGATGGGCAAGTGTTCGCCTTTGAGGCCCTCCCCGCCAACATCGAACGGCTGAAAACGAACGTGCAACTCAACAACCTCCAACATCAGATCAAACCCTTTCATTCGGCCATCGTAGACACCCCCTCCTCCGTTCCGTTTCTCGTCCACGCCTCCAACGGCATGGGCAAAGTGGCCGGGTCCGCCGGACGCAAAGAACACTATCTGGAAGAAATTCTCGTCCCTGGCACCTCGCTCGACCACTTTGTCTACGATCTTGGCAACCCGTCCCCCCAAGTCGTCAAAATGGACATTGAAGGGGGGGAAATCCTCGCCCTGCCAGGAATGCGCCGTCTGCTCGCTGAAGTCCACCCCCTCATCTTCCTCGAACTCCACGGGGAAATCGCCGCCCACACCGCCTGGAACACCCTCACCCAGGCCGGATACCTGCTCCATCGCATGGCCCCCGGCTATCCCCTCATCCCCACCCAAGACGCCCTGGAATGGAAAGAATACATCGTGGCGCAAAAAACGGGGCAGGCCCCTCCCCCATGAGTCTGGCCCTGCAACAGCGCGTCCTCCCCACCTATCGCGCCCCCTTTTTTGACCTCCTCTCCCAACACCTCCCTGGCGGCCTCCACCTCTTCGCCGGAGACCCACGCCCCATCGAGGCCATCACCACAACCCGCACCCTGGCCCACGCCCGCCTCACCCCGGCCCAAAACCACCATCTCTTCCACACCCGCCATCCTTTGTATTTCTGCTGGCAAAGTGGCCTGCTCCGCTGGCTCGAAAAAACCAACCCCACCGCCCTGATCGTGGAAGCCAACCCGCGCTACCTCAGTACCCCACGCGCGATCC
>JABWBV010000429.1 GCA_013359445.1 Anaerolineales bacterium
TATGTGATTTATATACTGTATAAAATAACAGGTATAAATTTTCCATGAAACCCGGCACTCCTCCGTTGAAATCGGCCCGCTTGCTCGATCAGGTGCAAGAGCTTTCGCACTCGGAACTGCAGGAACTGCTTGGCTCCCTACATTTGGGCATCCTAAGCCTGCAAACGCTGATCGATAACCTGCTCGAAGGCGCGAGCATCGAGGCCGGACGTTTCCGCGTGTACCCTCGCCCGGCGGATTTGTTGGAAATTATTCGGGAGGCCGTCGGCACGATGCACCCCCTGGCGCAAAAATATAACCAGCGTCTCGTCGCCACGCTACCGAATGAAATTCCCCCCGTGCATGTGGACTACCGCCGCACCGTGCAGGTGCTCGTCAACCTGTTTTCCAACGCCATCAAGTTCGGCCCCCCGGACGGAAAAATCACCCTGACACTCGCAACCACGCCGCACACGATCCGGGTGATGGTGTCCGATCAGGGTGCGGGCATCCCGCCGGAGCACCAAACCGATCTCTTTCGCCGGTTCATCCCCGCCCGCGCGGGGAACGAAAATCCCCAACACGGCGCGGGCCTCGGCCTGTCCGTCGTCCGCGCCATCGTCGAGGCGCAGGGCGGGCAGGTGGGGGTCGAAAACCGGGAGGAGGGTGGGGCGATGTTTTGGTTTACTGTGCCGTTGGCGAAATAAGTGCGGTACTCCGTCGGGGCGAGACGGGCGGGAGGAAGGCCCCATTTGCATAACGAGACTTACCCCGCCCGTCTCGCCCATACCCAAATTCATAACACTCTCTGTTTTTTCTGTGCCTTCTGTGTACAATCTCTCCCATGAAAGCCCTTGTTGTAGATGATGACCGCGTTTTAGCCGACCTCGTCGCCTTCACCCTTCGGCGCGAGGGGTATCAGGTTGTGCAAGCGTATGATGGCCCTTCTGCCCTCCAACGCTGGCAGGATGAACACCCCGACATCGTCGTGTTGGATGTCAACCTCCCGAAAACCGTTCCCCCGCTGGATGGATTCACGATTTGCCAGCGCATCCGCGAGCAGTCCGACACCCCGATCATCCTCCTCACCGTGCGCGGGGAAGAGGACGACATCGTCAAAGGGCTAAAACTCGGCGCGGACGACTACATACTCAAACCGTTCAGCCCCCGCCAACTGGTGGCCCGCATCGAAGCGGTGTTGCGCCGCGTTGGAAAACCCCCCGTCCCCACCATCCGCCAACTGCCCGGCATCCTCTTCGATCCCGGTCGCCGTACCGTGCAAATTGATGATAGCGCGCCTGTCTCCCTCACCGCCCTCGAATCTCGCCTGCTCGATGTGCTTTCCCTCAACGCCGGGCAAATCCTGCCCAACGAAACGATCATCTCCCACGTTTGGGGCGTTGAAGGCGCGGATCGGGATATGCTCCGCCAACTCGTGCGCCGCCTACGCGGGAAAATCGAACCTGATTCCGCCAATCCGCGCTTTATCGAAACAGTGGCAGGGTTGGGGTATGGGTTTAAAAAGGGAGGGGGAGGGTAGGAATTGTGGGAATTTGGGGGAATTTTAGGGAACAAGTCAAAAACGAACATGTCATTCCGAACGCAGTGAGGAATCCCTGATACGATCATCGCCTCGATCTCGCTGCAGGGAAACCATGCCTCT
Organism: Anaerolineales bacterium; assembly: GCA_013359445.1. Taxonomy (GTDB): domain Bacteria; phylum Chloroflexota; class Anaerolineae; order Anaerolineales; family JABWBV01; genus JABWBV01. Next base: position 1,643 of record JABWBV010000429.1, read on the forward strand.
TGGCGTATTAGGGATTTCTCCTTTCAGTCGAAATGACACACTCCGGCAGGAATGAATCGGGCCATTAGGAAGTCAAAACGTGAATTTCCGCATCTTCTTTCTTCCGCGACAAATGAACCGGCCCGTGCCCTGTGAAATTCCGACAAGTTCCCGCCCTTTTTTTTGTGCGTTAACGCGATGAGAACTCGTTAACCCTTTGCTTGACAAATCTCAGCCCCTCTATATAATTTACCAAAATATTTTTGAAGTTTATCTAATAAATCCAATGAAATTCACCTCCTTCATGATGATGTGCATGTGTAATGGCGGGGCGAAAGCCACCGTCTGGCCTTGCACGTCTATGTGAAGGCACTGACCTATATAACGGTCAACAGACGACAGGTGGTTGCGCCCCGCTCAATGGACGCAACTACCTGTTTTTTTTGTCTGTTGACCGTTTTTAGAAATTAAATAATTGTCCTGAAAAAATGGATGCGTGGGGGATGGCCATCCTCCACGCATCCATTTTTTCGGAGATTTTACGCAAAAAGGAGCTATCTATGAAAATCGCAAACACCGTCACCGACCTGATCGGCAACACCCCCCTCGTCCGCCTCAACCGTGTCACTGAGGGGGTCAAAGCGGAAGTGGTCGCCAAGTTGGAGTTCTACAACCCCGCCCACTCCGTCAAAGACCGCATTGGCTTTGCCATGATCGACGCCGCCGAAAAAGCGGGGAAGATCACCCAAGACACCGTTCTCGTGGAACCGACGAGCGGCAACACCGGCATCGCCCTTGCAATGGTGGCCGCGGCCCGGGGCTACAAACTCATCCTCACCATGCCCGAAACGATGAGCAAAGAGCGCCGGATGTTACTCCGTGCGTACGGGGCCGACCTCGTGCTAACCCCCGGCCCGGACGGGATGGGCGGCGCGATCCGAAAAGCGGAAGAAATCGTGGCCTCTGATCCCAAAAAATATTTCCTGCCCCAGCAATTCAAAAACCCCGCCAACCCGGAAATCCACCGGAATACAACCGCCGAAGAAATCTGGCGGGATACGGACGGCAAAGTGGATTTCCTGATCTCCGGCATTGGCACGGGCGGGACGATTACAGGTGTGGGCGAAGTGATCAAAGCGCGCAAGCCCTCGTTCCAAGCGATTGCGGTCGAACCGGATGCTTCCCCGGTGCTGTCGGGTGGGGCGAAGGGGCCGCATCCCATTCAGGGGATTGGGGCCGGGTTTGTGCCGGATGTATTGAACACGCAGATTTACGATGAGATCATCCGCGTGAAGAACGAGGATGCCTTCCAGACGGCGCGGCGGCTCGCGCGGGAGGAGGGGTTGTTGGTGGGGATTTCGTCGGGGGCGGCGACGTGGGCGGCGTTGCAGGTGGCGCGGCGGGACGAAAACGCCGGGAAGCTGATCGTCGTCATCATCCCCTCGTTCGGGGAGCGGTATTTATCCACGGCATTGTTTGCCGATTTGGCAGAATAATTATCAGTGTAAAAAACCATTTACCCAAGGAGAAACCATCATGTCCAGTTCCAATCGTACTTTTGGGTTCAGTACCCGCCAACTTCACGCCGGGTATGCTCCCGACCCCACAACGGGTAGTCGGGCTGTACCGCTGTACCAGACCACCAGCTACCAGTTCAAAAGCACCGAACACGCCGCAAACTTGTTCGCGCTGAAAGAATTGGGCAACATCTACACCCGCATCATGAACCCGACCACGGACGTGCTCGAACAGCGTCTCGCGAGCCTGGAGGGTGGGGTGGCGGGACTGGCGACCAGTTCCGGGCACGCCGCCCAGGCTCAGGCGATCTTCACCCTGGCGGGGGCGGGCGATCATATCGTTAGCAGTAGCCGTTTGTATGGTGGCACGTACAACCAGTTCAATTACACCTTTCCCAAATTGGGCATCGAAGTCACTTTTGTGGACCCGCGTGACCCCAAAAATTTTGAGGCCGCCATTCGCCCTAATACGAAGATCATCTACGGGGAGTCACTTGGTAACCCGGACATTGCGATTTTCCCGTTTGAAGAAGTGGCGGAAATCGCGCAGAAACACAAAATCCCCCTTTTGATTGATAACACCTTTGCCACCCCGTACCTGTTTCGCCCGTTGGAGTGGGGCGCAAACATTATCACCCATAGCACCACCAAGTTCATCGGTGGGCACGGGACGAGCATCGGCGGCGTGATTATTGACGGGGGGAACTTCGACTGGACGAGTGGCCGGTTCGAGAACTTTACCACGCCCGATCCATCGTACCACAGCCTGGTGTACGCCGACCTTGTGGGGGTGGGCTTGCCCCCGTTCGCCATCAAAGCCCGGGTTCATGTTCTGCGGGACATCGGCGCATGTCAGGCGCCGTTCAATAGCTGGCAGACCATTCAGGGCATCGAAACGTTGAGCCTGCGGATGGATCGCCACGTTCAAAACGCGCAGGCGGTGGCCGAATTTCTTGAAAAACATGCACAGGTGAACTGGGTGACGTACCCTGGCTTGAAAAGCCACCCCGATCACGAACGCGCCAAACGCTATCTCCCCAAAGGAGCAGGCGCAATTTTGGGCTTTGGTATCAAAGGCGGCGCGGAGGCCGGGAAGAAGTTTATCGAAAAACTACAACTCTTCAGCCACCTGGCGAATGTCGGCGACGCGAAGAGCCTCGCCATTCACCCCGCTACGACCACGCATAGCCAGCTTTCCGCCGAAGAACAGGTTTCCGCAGGTGTCAGCCCCGATTTCATCCGCCTGAGTGTGGGGATCGAGGATATTGACGACATCCTGTGGGATTTGAATCAGGCGTTGGGGGGGGCATAAAGCGCGAGTGTGTTCGGGTTCCGTAATAAGGGAATTCAAGGGAACTTGTGGGAATTGGGGGGGAATTCCCACAAGTTCCCTCAATTCCCACGAGTTCCTACCCTTTCTTCCAAATTCTCACCCTTCCCCCCTCCCTATGCCCGTAAAAATCCCCAACACCCTCCCTGCCCGCGCCATCCTCGAACAAGAAAACGTGTTTGTGATGGGCGAGGCCCGCGCCGATCATCAGGACATTCGCCCGTTGCGCGTGGCGATCCTCAATCTGATGCCGACAAAAGTCGCCACCGAAACCCAACTTCTTCGCCTGCTTGGCAATTCCGCCCTCCAGGTAGATGTCACCCTCCTCCACACCGCTACCCACGAAGCCAAAAATGTGGACGCCGATCATCTGCTCACCCATTACGTCACCTTTGACGAGATACGAGACGAAAAATTTGACGGGCTGATCATCACTGGCGCGCCTGTCGAACAGATGGAATTTGAAGAGGTGGACTACTGGCCCGAACTGCAAGACATCATGGATTGGGCGGATACCAACGTGTGCGCCAACTTTTATGTTTGCTGGGGCGCACAGGCCGCGCTGTACCATCGCTACGGGGTCCCCAAATATCCCCTCCCCGCGAAGATGTTTGGCGTGTTTGAACATCATACCCTGGCCCCCACCGAAAAACTCCTCCGAGGGTTTGACGACATCTTCCTCGCCCCGCACTCCCGCCACACCGAAATCCGCCGCGCCGACCTTGAAAATATCGCCGACATCCAAATTTTGGCTGAATCCCCCGAAGCGGGTGTGTACATCGTCGGCTCCAAAGATGGTCGCCATATTTTTGTCACCGGCCATTCCGAATACGACCCCCTCACGCTCAAAGCGGAATACGACCGGGATGTGAACAAAGGCCTGCCCATCAACATCCCGAAAAACTACTACCCGAACGACGACCCCGCCCAACCCCCACATGTGCGCTGGCGCGGCCATGCCAATCTGCTGTATACCAACTGGCTCAATTATTATGTGTATCAAGTCACGCCCTTTGACCCTCAAGAGATTCCGCAGGGTGTGATTCATGCCGATTTTTAGAAAAAGGGTACACAGAAGGCACAGAAATGACAGAAGGATACAGAAAAACACTTAAGGAAAAATCTGTGGATTCTGTTTGTTCTGAGCTTTCTGTGTACCTTTCAGGTTAGGAGAACGATGTTTAAAACCATCCATGCTGATATTCAATCCGTTTTAGACCGTGACCCGGCGGCGCGCAATGCGCTGGAGGTGTTGTTGTGCTACCCCGGCCTGCACGCGATTTGGTTTCATCGTCTGTCAAACAAACTTTGGAAGGGCGGGTTCAAACTCCTGGCCCGGTGGACTTCCCAGATTGCTCGGAGCCTGACCGGGATCGAGATTCATCCGGGGGCGACGATTGGGCATAATTTTTTCATTGACCACGGCATGGGCGTGGTCATCGGGGAGACGGCGGAAGTGGGGGATAATGTCACGCTCTATCACGGCGTCACATTGGGGGGGACGAGTTCGCAGAAGGTCAAACGCCATCCCACGTTGGAGGATGATGTCGTCGTCGGGGCCGGGGCAAAGGTGCTGGGGGCGATCACGATTGGGCGCGGAAGCCGGATCGGGGCGAACGCGGTCGTCGTCAAATCCACCCCGTCGAACTCGGTCGTTGTCGGCGTGCCGGGACAGGTCCTCGTCCGCAGTCACGAACGCCCCCGCATTGATCTGGAACACAACCTCCTCCCCGATACGATTGGCGATACCGTCGCCGCCCTGGTGGAACATGTGCGGGAACTGGAGAACAAACTGAACAGCCACCTTCCCGGCTCCCCGGAATTGCACCTTGCCGATCATGGGGTATGGCACGGGGAAGATTTCATGATTTGAGCCAATTGAATTGAAGGGAACTTAATTTGTCTTGAAGCTAAGTGATGTTACGCACGGACTCGGTGCGACGCACTTGACCCAAGAGAAAAGCCGGGATTAAGATTTCGCCTTTTTCCCTAAAATTGCCTGAAGTGCGTCGCA
>JABWBV010000430.1 GCA_013359445.1 Anaerolineales bacterium
TCGACTGGCTCACCTATACCTTGAAGCAAGGTTTACCTTTCCAGGTCTATTTTCGGCTGCAACCAGACCTACTAATTGTCAATGTACGGTAGAAAATTCCTTCTGTTATTTGAAAGTGACTGGTCGCACACTGCCTTTTAAGGAAGCCTCCCATGACCAGTGAAGCCTCTGCCAACCTCGAAAAACGCGCGGACCTCTTCAAAGCGTTGGGACATCCGATCCGGTTACTGATCCTCAACCTGATCCAGACGCAACCCCGCCACGGCGAAGAACTCGCGCTGATCCTCTCCCTCAATCCGGCCACCGTGTCCCATCACCTCACTCTGTTGACCACCGCCGGACTGCTGACCGCCCAAAAGGATCAGTATTATCAGACCTTTTCCCTCGCCCCCAACATGCTGACGAAAACCCTCGCCGAAATCGCCTTCCTCCCCCAAACCGATCTCCCCGCCAACGTGGAAGAAGACGCCTACCGGAACAAAGTCCTCGCCACCTTCATGCGCCACGGACGCGTGACCAAAATCCCCGCCCAACTCAAAAAACGCCAGGTGCTCCTCGAAAAAATCGCCGAGTCCTTCGAGCCAGGCCGCGACTACACCGAGCGCGAAGTCAACATCACCCTCCTCGACTTCCACGACGACATCGCCACCCTCCGCCGCGGCCTCATCGAGGTCGGTTTGATGACCCGCGACCAGGGCATTTATCGAAAGAAAGAATAAACCCAATAAAACGAAGCATCCTGAGCGGAGCGGTAAAAAACTCGAACTCCCCAAGTTATTTTTATCCAGCGCAGTCGAAGGATGCGACCCTATTGAATAAGAAACATCTCATGCTTACCCAACTCTCCCCCTCCCAATTCCCCCTCGCCCAACCCCTCTTCCACTCCCTCGCCCAACACCAACCCATGTGTACCGCCGTCCTCGCGGGTGTATACCCTGGCAAAATCTTCGTAGACGACCCCGCCCACCCGCAGTCCGCCCTCTTGACCACCCACATTGGCGACGAATCATCTGGGACGTGGGGCTTCCTCGCCGGAAACCCAGCCAACGACGCCTTCAACCGCGCCCTCAATCACGCCATCTTCGCCCGTCAAGTCGTTCCCCCGGACTCCTCCATCCTCATGCTGACCTGCGACCCCGAAGGCTGGGGCGGACACCTGCCCATCGTCTTTTCCCCGCGTCCACCCGTTTCCGTCCCGCGTTACCACTTCGTCAGCCGGAAACTGACCTACGACTGGCGCGCCACCCTCCCCACAGGCTTCACCGTCGAACCCCTCACCGCAGACCTGCTCGCCCACCCCAACCTCGCTCTCCCCGAAGACATCCGCGATACCCTCCAAAAGTGGCACATCCAACGAACCAACAAACCAACAAACCAACCTCTCCCCGACTTCGGCTTCCTCACCCTCGACCAAACAGGTGAAGTGCCCATCATCTCCAGTTGGGCCACCGTAGACTTCGTTGCCAACGGCATGGGCGATCTCGGCTTTTTTACCCAGCCAGCGTACCGCCGCAAAAGCCTGGGCACCATTGCCGCCGCGGCCGCCATCGAGCATGGTCTGAATCACGGGCTATCCCAGGTCAACTGGACGTGCGACGCGGAAAACGAAGGCTCTTTCCACACCGCGGGGAAGTTGGGGTTGGAGAAGATGGAGGATTACAAGATGGTGCTGTTGTTGATGGAGGAGAAACGGCACCGGAAGTTGGTGGAGGAGTTGGGGTGAGCAGTACGAAATATCGAACTTCTAAAGCGTATCAATGGATAGGCGGCTTTCGAATGTGATGCCCCTTTGGCTCAATGACGACAAATGCTTTCAGGAGTCTGCAAGAAATTTCACGCTGTGGCCGCCGTGATGTGTACATCTTCAGTGGCGACAAGGGCAATGGCATATTGGATACAAGCCCGAATGTCATCAATGGTGATGTCAGGATAGTAGTCTTTGATGATTTCCTTGAAAGACAGGCCTTCGTTGATCAATTCGAGGACATCTTGGACGGTAATCCGTGTCCCCGAAATGCAGGGTTTTCCAAAATGGATTTTGGGATTTACAGAAATTCGTCTCATCGTTTTTTTACCTCAGTTATCAATCAGCGAATAACAAATGAAACTACAACTGGCAAATTGTGTGGTCTGTGTCTCTCACTGAAGGAGAGACGCACTTGAATGATTCTACCGCGCAAACGACCTGTAATATAGTTGTCCAGATAAATTCTTTCCCGTATTGTGTGTGTGTATTCCGTATTTTGCCCTTGCGCAATACGCTTTGGAAAAAACTTTTCTGGAGAGCTATAAATGTGTCTCACCTGGGGTTTGCTGATTCTTTGTGCTAAGCAAGGTTTTTTGTCGTATGGACGGATTTTTATCGCATGGGGAGGATAAGTCAGGGGTTTCGGTAGGGTCAGGTGCGTTTGTGATATACCCGTCTTTGAATGCGTTAGGAGTGTGAGCCAATTTGGTTGTTATAATTAAGGGGAACTATTAATCTCGAATTTATCTACTCAGTAGATCGAAATGTGGTTTGTAGTGTGCGCTTCAGCCCTAAGAAAATGCGCTGAAGCGCACACTACAAACGTTTGTTTTCGAAATCGTCAAGTTTTTCAAAATTGGGTTTTAATCTTTTCTTCGGTAACCTTAATCGCTAGCATATCTTTTACAAGATTTCTAACCATATTGGAGCTAATCCTATGCAGTATTCTTTACATCGGTTACAACCTGAACCCAGTCGCTATTTTGTAGGAAAAACCGACAAACTTGTATTGATATTGGTGATGATCCTCAACATCTTTTGGATTTCTCCCACCTCGTTCCAACCCACAATTGCCGTGAGAGAAAATCGATTTGTTGGGGTTGGGCAGCTGCCAAGTGGATTGACACCGCGTGAATGGAGCACTATTCAAAACATTGTTATCAAGGCCGAGTACCAATTTACCTGGCAGAAAGCAGATGCAGACAACCCGAATGGTTATTACTGGTCACATAACCTATCTCAAGGGTTACAAGTTTACTCTAATAAACAAGGCCTAACGGTAACTCCACAAGAAAATAACGCCTGGTCATGGGGAATTACTCTTACTCGCTATGGTTATGAGGGCGCTTTAATTTTGTTAGACACCCCATTGGTGATCGGCGCGGAAAAAGAGAGAATGTATTATCAATGGGACAGTAACATAAGCGAATGGTGGATCAATGAAGCTACTGGTTTGGAACAAGGCTTTACCTTAAGAGAGAGACCAGTAATGGGAAGAGAACCAGGCCCTTTGTTGATCGAGATGGCAGTTACAAGCAATTTAACTCCCCTAAAAAATGGAAACTTTATCGCTTTTGTAAATGACCGCGGGGATACTATCCTGACTTATGATGAGCTTCATATTATCGATGCTTCCGGCAATATTATCCCCGCCCAATTACAACTGATTGTAGGAGCCGAAACTTATATCCAAATACTAATTGATGACAATCAGGCTGTCTATCCATTAATGATTGACCCATTTGTACAAACTGCCAAACTCACCACTTTGGATACAACAGGTAGCGCCCGTTTTGGGTGGGAGGTTGCCATAGATGGAGACACTGCTGTGGTTGTCGCGTATTATCTAAACTCAAATACAGGTTTTCACGAGGCAAGTGGTTTTGCCTATGTCTTCGTGCGCTCAAACGATGGTTGGGTAACAACCACGGAATCAGCAAGGCTTACCCCATCTGATCCCAGCGTCCTTAATAGTTTTGGCAACTCCGTGAAGATCAGGGGGGATACTATTGTTGTTGGTGTAGACCATGCCCCTCCTGCAAATACTGGGGCGGCTTACGTCTTTGTGCGTCCAAGCAATGGTTGGGCAACAATGACGGAAACGGCTGTGCTTACTGCTTCCGACGGTGACTCGTTTGAATATTTTGGTAAGTCTGTGGCGATTAGTGAAGATACTATCGTTATTGGTGCAACTGGTAGCGACGAATCTATGTTTAACGATGCAACTGGTTCCGCTTATGTTTTCGAACGACCGGCGGGTGGCTGGGTCACCACTACGGAAACAGCGAAACTCACAACTTCGGATGCTGACTTTTTTGATTGGGTAGGTTGTTCAGTGGCAATTAGTGGTGAGACCATCGTCGTTGGGGCACGTTATGACGATGATGCAGGTACTTCTTCTGGTTCTGCCTATGTTTTTGAACGACCAGAGGTTGGCTGGGTTGCTGCTACAGAAACGGCCAAACTGAGTGCCTCTGATGCTGCTCCGTTTGACTTTTTCGGCGTATCTGTAGCCATCAGTGGCGATACTATCGTTATTGGCGCGCCTGGAGATGGTGAAGGGTTAGTAGATGACAATACCGGTGCGGCCTATGTATTTGAGCGTCCTGATGGAGGTTGGGCTACTACGTTGGAAACAGCCAAATTGAGTGCCTCGAATGGGGAGGGGGGCGACAATTTTGGTTATTCAGTAGACATTTTGGGTGACACCATTCTTGTGGGAGCGTATGGAAACAACAATGGTAGGGGGGTGGCCTATGTATTTGAGCGACCGACTGGAGGTTGGATCACCACGACGGAAACAGCCATTTTGAGGGCTACCGATGCGGCTCTAACCGATTTTTTTGGTTGGTCAGTCGCGATTACCGAGAACACCATCTTAGTAGGAGAGTATGCGTATGGAGATAGCTCCGCCTATATATTTGAAATATCCACTGGAACTATTGTTTACTTGCCTATGATAATAAGATAAAAAAAGGACTTTCACTTCTTTACCTGAATTCCTCTATTTCCAAAACAAATATATTCTTCTTCTCCTGCTAATAACGAAATCTACCAGGCCCCTTAATCATCTGAAAATTTCCCCTCAACAACCTCTCAATTTCTTGTGTTGAACAATTCCCCCGATGAATCCAGATACTTTAGGCGGAAATCCCCATAAAAGGCTTCTCATGCTTGTACAGTCACCATGACTCGCTCACGATTAACCGCAAAACTGAGCGACGCCAGAATATCTTCCTTCGTCAATAAGGAAAATCATCCAGGATTTCCTGAAACGTCATCCCAGACGCCAGATATTCCAACACATCATAAACTGTAATCCGCATCCCGCGAATACAAGGTTTTCCCCCGCGTTTACCAGGCTCAATCGTAATAATCTTTTCGTAAGGCATTAGATACTCCATCAAAACTAGAACTTTGCTCCATTATTTCATTCATACCCTCCACTTTCTTGACCCCACCCCCCTCCGTGCTAGAATCATACCGCAGTAACGCATAATTCGCCCTTTCAGTGGGAAACCGCGAATTACTCATTACTTATCACTCATTATTCAGGAGCACCCACCATGACCGATTACCTCTTCCGCGGCACCCTTGCCGAACTCGACCCCGACCTCCACGCCCTCAGCGAATTCGAAGCCGAACGACAGTTTCGCCGCCTCATCCTCATCGCCAGCGAAAGCCAGGCCCCCCGCGCCGTCCTCGAAGCGCTCACCAGCCCCTTCCACAACATCTACGCCGAAGGCTACCCCCCCGAAGAACAACGCCTCCTCACCGAGCGCGAAATCCTCGACTACGACGCCCGCCTCGGTGAATACCGCCGCTATTCCGACCCCCGCTACTACAAAGGCGTCGAATACGCCGACATCGTCGAATCCCTCGCCCGCCGTCGCGCCGCCGAACTCTTCGCCGCCAACGGCCTCTCCGCCGACGACCTCTACATCAACGTCCAGGCCCTCTCCGGCGGCCCCGCCAACAACGCCGTCTACCACGCCCTCGTCAAACCCGGCGACACCGTCATGGGCATGAACCTCATCTTCGGCGGCCACCTCTCCCACGGCTCCCCTGTCAACCGCTCCGGCAAATACTACAACATCGTCTCCTACACCATCCACTCCGAAACCGAGCGCATTGACTACGACGCCATGCGCGAACTTGCCCTCAAACACAAACCCAAAATGATCATCGGTGGCTACTCCTCCTACCCCTGGACTGCCGATTGGAAAAAATACCGCGAAATCGCCGACGAAGTGGGCGCATACCTCCTCGCCGACATCTCCCATTTCGCGGGGATGGTCGCCGCGGGCATCTACCCTAGCCCCATCGGGATCGCCGATGTTGTGACGACCACCACCCACAAAACCCTCTGCGGCCCGCGCGGGGCACTGATCATGACCCACAACCGCCTCCTCGCGGGGCGCCTCGACCGGGCCGTTTTCCCCGGCGAACAGGGTGGCCCCCACGTCAACGTCTTCGCCGCCATGGCCCTCACGTTCAAACTCGACGCGACCGATCAGTTTAAGGCCCTCCAAAAACAAATTGTCAAAAACGCCGCCGCCCTCACCCACCGCCTGCAAGAACGCGGCTTCAAAATCCCCTTCGGCGGCACGGACACCCACCTCACCAATGTGGACTGTAAATCCGTAAAAGGCAAAGACGGCACCACCCTCTCCGGGGATCAAGCCGCCCGCATCCTCGACCTCGCGGGCATCGTC
>JABWBV010000431.1 GCA_013359445.1 Anaerolineales bacterium
GATCATTTTTAGGTTCGTAGTGGCGGTTTCAACCGCTCAAGACGACGACTGAAGTCGTGACTACAAACATAATTTTCAGGTTTGACGGACTACTAGAGAAGAAGGTTCCGAAAGAAGGATGGGTGGGGGATGGACATCCCCACCTATCCTTCTTTTTCGGGGATTCTCCAAATATACTCAACACGGATATAAATTGCGTTTTTCTTTTGCGCGTTGCGCGTGGGGGATTGCGCGGCAATTTGCCGACAATCCCCCGCCGGGTTTGGCAATCCGGCGGAAGCGAGTAACTTTAAAAAGCGCAATTTGTTCCCGTGCTCAGTATATATCTGAACGGTTACGTTAATTTTTTGGAAGGTCTAAAAAGGTGGCGGCGATTTTGGGATCAAAGTGACTGCCAATTTGCTCCTGAATGAATTGCTCTGTTTTTTGAATGGACCAGGCCGGGCGATAGGGACGGTTGGAGGTCAGGGCATCCCAAACGTCGGCCAGGGCAAAGATGCGCGCGGCAAGGGGGATTTGTTCGCCGCGGAGGCCGTGGGGGTATCCGGTGCCGTCCCATTTCTCGTGATGATAGCGTGGAATATCCAGGGCGGGGTGGAGATAAGGGATGGGCGAAAGCATTTCGTAGGCCAATTGGGGATGTGTTTTCATCACGTCCCACTCTTCCTTGGTCAGTTGGCCGGGTTTGAGCAGGATGGCGTCAGGGATGCCCATTTTGCCGATGTCGTGGAGCAAAGCGCCGCGCCGCATTTGGACGATCTCTAGTTCGCTTACGCCGATCTGCCGGGCCAGTTGGATGGTGATTTCTGTCACCCGTTGGGAGTGGCCTTCTGTTTCTTTGTCGCGCAGGTCCAAGGCGCGGGACCAGCCTTCGATGGTGGCGTCGTAGGCCAATTCTAATTCCAATTTTGAGCGTTGAAGCCCGACCAACATCTCGATGTTGTCCATGGCGATGGCAACCTGGCGTCCTAAGGTTTCCAGAAAATCCAGCCAGCCTGCATCGGCTTGCAAAGGCGTGCGGTGGTAGAGTTCCAACACGCCTTTTACCTGTCCTTTGGAGATGAGCGGGATGCCAAAGTATGACACAAAGCCCTCGGTTTGATGGAGATGATGGGCAGGGCTGGGGTGTTGGGCGAGATATTCTTGGAAATTGGGGATAGCCAGGATGTGTTGTTCGAGTGCGGTTTCGCCCGTGCAACCCTCGCCCAGCCGGAGCCGAATCTGTTTCAACTCCTGGTATTGGAACCCGTTTCCGGCGGCAAATTCCAGATTTAGGGTGTGTGGGTTATACAGAAAGACATCCGCCGCGGCCACTTTTAGCCGGGCCTGAATCTGATCGAGCAGAATGTAGAGGGTTGGGCGTAAATCGAAACTGGCGGCAATGGCGGTATCCATGGCATGTAAGATGGCGAGCCGTTCCAGTTGTTGTTGGGTTTGCTCGAACAACCCGGCCCGGTGAATGGCATTGGCGGCGATGTTGGCGACGGCGGCCAGGATCTTTAGATCATTTTCGGTAATAGCTGTCTGGCGGGCAATCCACAAAGCGCCAATAGCGTGTTCGTGGGCGATGAGGGGGACACAAGCCACGGCGCGGTATTCCCGCAACGCCTCGGCCCCTGGAATCATTGAATCGGTGGACGCATCATTGTCGAGGAAAATTTCTTGGGTTGCGATGACCCGTCCGCTCACGCCCTGACCGAGGGGGATGCGTGTGCGAAGGGCCTCGGCCAGCACCCCGCGCGCCATTTCGACCACAAGCTCGTCGGTGGCCGGGTTGGGGGTGGTAAAGGCGGTGGCTTGGGCATCAAAAAGCGCATTGAGTTGGTCCAAAATCACCGGGATCATTTCGGCGCGAGTGGACACCGTGCGCAGGGCGGTGCTGACCTGTACGATGGCTTCCACCTCCCGTTGGTGTTTGACGCTCTCGCTGATGTCGCGGTTCACGAAGACAATGGCGGTGGGTTGGTCGGAGGCATCCACTACCAGACTGGCAGAACTCAGGAATATTTTTTCTTGCCCCTCTTTGGTTTGTTGAAGAAGCTGGCCTTTCCATTGTCTGTCTTTGAGAAGCTGTTTTTTGGCCTGCTCCAAGCCGCCCTCGATAAATATGTTGGGGACCAGGTCGGCAACAGTTTTCCCGATCACTTCTTCTGCTTTCCACCCGTACATTTTTTCGGCGGCCTGATTCCAGGATTTTATCCGGTAGGTTAAATCTGTAGAGATAATCGCGTCGGAAACGTTGGCTAATAACCCGGCCTGGTAGCGAATCTCTTCTTCGGCGCGGTTCCGTTCGGTCATATCGCGCAGGATGGCGGTGAACAATTTTTCATCGGCCATCTCGATTTGAGAAATGGACACCTCGCACGGAAATTCCTCCCCATCATTTCGTACCCCGACAATCCCCGCGAAGGGGTGGCGTGGCTCGCGCCCGGTTTTTTGGAATTTGTCATACATTTTGAGGTGGGTGTGATGCCGCTCATGGAAACGTGTGGGGATAAATTTGTCTAATGGCTGGCCCAACGCCTCGGCGGCAGAAATGCGAAACATGGTTTCGGCGGCTTGATTGAACAAGACAACTCGATAGTTGGCATCGATGGTGATAATGGCATCCATCGCCGAGTGAATAATGCTATTAAGTTTGGCGCGATTCTCTTGTAGTTCCACCTCGGCCCGTTTGCGCTCGTTCAATTCCTGTTGTACCTGCTGGTACAGTTGTGCGTTTTCGATGGCCTTTGAAACCTGGTTGGCTAGTGTCACCAGAAAATGTTCATGTTCCAGCGTGTACATATCTGGCACATAAGATTGCACGGACATCATGCCAAAACAGGCCCCCCCCAGCCGAAACATGGGAACCGCCAACAGGGAATGGACTTCCTCTTCCGTATAGCCAAAATTGGTCGCATGGGTGAGTTCATCATAACTGGCATCCCATTGGTTAACCCGTAAAGGGTGTCCGTGTCGGATAACATATCCTGCCAGGTCTGTGCCCGCCGGGTACCGCTCTTCTGGCCACACCTGATCCCGATCCCACAAATACACATCCTCAATGATCGTGTCGTTTTCGCACAAAAGCGAAATGGAAAAAATTTCCCCCGGCATCAGACGGGTCGCGGCCCGGTGCGCCGCCGCGTATATTTTGGGCAAATCAAAACTGGCGGCAATTTCCTCGCTTAGCGTGTACAACGTCGAGAGATGGGCCGTTTGCCTGGCTAAATTATTTTCCGTCTGTTTGCGGGCGGTGATATCTTGGGCGGTAAAGGTTACGCCCAATTCAGGGTGAGTGGCATCCAGATAGGCCGAACTGAGCAGAATCTCGATCCTTTCGCCGTCCTTTCGTTGAAAATGGGTTTCCACAACCCCGACCCCAGTTTCGGCCATTTGACGAAATTTTTCTTTGCCAACAAACTCGTACTCTTCCGTAGAAGCATAAATCATCCGCGCGCTTTGCCCGATCAATTCCTCCCGCGCATACCCGGTTATCTGACAAAACCGATCATTCACCTGCTCAAATATCCGATTTGTCACTTTGCCAATCCCAATGGGCGCGGCCCGGAAAATGCTGGTCAGTTCGGCGGCACTTTTTTGGAGGGCTTTTTCCGCTTGCTTGCGCTCCGTCAGGTCTGTAATGACAGAAATGGCCCCCACGATTTCGCCTTTGTACATGCGGGGCACACCGGTGATCAAGACTGGGCGGGGTGGCCCATTCATTTGCTTTAAATGGATTTCGTAAGAGGTTGTTTTCCCTTGAAACCGTTCCTGGTGCGCCTGTTCTTGGATCTCCATGTCTTCCAGGGTGACAAAATCTACCGTGCGATGTTTTTGGATTTCCTCCAGCGGCATCCCAACCATGTGTGCAAAAGCCAGATTGGCAAACTCAAACTTGCGCCCCCGGTCCGTGACCGTTAACCCTTGCCCCATCGTGTTCATCACCTGCAGGGCAAAATCGCGCTGGGCCTGTAACTCATCCTCGGCGCGTTTGCGTTCAAAGATGTCCGCAATCAGACTAAGCAGGTATTCTTGTCCGTTGAAGACCACAATTTCCGACGAAACAAGTACGGGTTTAAGCTCTCCGGATTTTTTCCGGGAGAGAAGCTCGTGATTCGAAATTTTTTTGCCTTCCCGTAGTGTTTGAATCAACCATTTACGCTGGGCCGGTTCGCCCCACAGGTTTAACTCGATGGAAGAATGTCCAACGACCTCATCGAGCGTATAGCCAAAGAGATTCAAAAAAGCCTCGTTAACCTCCACCAACACCCCCGTTTCAATCTGACTGATACAAATGCCAATCGGACTGGCATGAAAGATCGTTGCAAAACGCATTTCGCTGGCCTGCAAATCCCGCTCCCCCGCTTGCACCCCGCGTATAAACCGTTGGATCATCCCATACAGCAGGAGTGCCGTCACAAAAATATAACCCCATCCTTTGTACAGGCTAATTTGCGTTAAAAGCACCGGATCTTGGGTAAGGGCGGCGGCAAACCGGTCAGAAAATAAAATCCACAGACTGCCTATCAAAAAATAGACCCCTGTAATCCTCCAAATGCCCCATGTGTGTTTCTGCGTAATCGGAGAAAAGGTATGTTGATTCATCTCATCCTCCAATACAAGAACCCTTTAAACGTAATACAGTTTAGTTAAGGGTATCCAGACTTCGAAAGTCTTTAAAGAAAAAGCGTAACGGCTCAGGAGAGAGGAAGCTCCCCCTTCCACCCTTTTTCGGGCTAACCTTCATCCTGTCTGAGAAGTTCCAAAATTCCGAAGTTTGAATCAGGCCGTTTTGAAGGTGCCCCGCATTCAAACATCGGAATTTTCCCCACTTTTACAGAAGGTTTTCAATACGTCTAAAAAAACCTTAAACAGTCAACCCAAAATATTTCAGCCCTTTTTTTCAAGGCCTGGCGTAGGGCTTCAATCAGTTCTTCAAAAGCGAAATTGATAAAGGTATTTTAACAGGAAATAGGCCACTTACCGCATGGTTCGAAAGCAATTCTTGATCTATCTCTCCGCGAAGCACATCCTTCGCGCCAGGAAAAGCCCAACCTAAGCAAAAACCTGTAAATCTTCCCCCAACACTACCGGCCCATCATAGCCCCGCGCAAGTTCCTCCAACAACGCTTCTTCACGGGTCCCCCAAAGAAGCACATGATTCAAGACCAGCAAACCCGGACGTATTTGTTGGGCAAGCTCAGCCAGTTCGGCGGTGGAGGTGTGATGCGCGGCATGATACGCCTGCCACTGCGGATCACGCCGGGCAAACCCCGCCTGGGCATACACCTCATGCACGAGAATATCCGCGCCCCGCCCAAACCGGATCAGGTTTTCGCAGGGCGTGGTATCCCCGGACAGGACAATGACTTTGTCGGGGGTTGTAAACCGAAACCCATACACGTTCGGCATCTCCCCATGATGCACGCGAAACGCCTCCACCTTGACCATTTCCGTTTCGTAAATCACCCCCTCCTCAAACTCATGCACCTGCACCCGCCACCCCTGATCATTCCCCCGCTCCAACCCCTCCACCCGATAACGAATATCTTCCTCGTACGCGCGCAGGACGTGCTCGGTCAGTTGGGCTGTCCCGCGCGGGCCGTAAACCTCTAGCGGGGTCGCGCGCCCCATCACCCACGGGGTCAAGATCAAGTCTGGGTAGCCCACCGTATGGTCGGAGTGCAAGTGTGTGAGAAAGGCGGTGGTCAGATTGCGGATTTTGAGCGCGGGAACCGGCCCCCCGTATTCGGGCGTAAGCGCGGCGGCCTGACGCACGACCCCAGCCCCAAAATCGATCACGAACGGCACCTCATCCACGAGAATGATCATCGCACTGCCTTGATGCCGGGGATCAGGATTGGGCGTGCCTGTCCCAAGGAGCAGGAGTTGCGTGTGTGTCATCTCCCGCCCTCTTCCTGGAAGCCTTTTTCGGCCATTAGCCCCAAGAAGAGCAACAATTCCGGTTCCAGCGGGAGTTCGGGGAGGTCGTTGACGCGGTACAACTCGGAATTCAGCGCCCGTTCGCGCAACGCTTGCCAGAGAATTTTGCGCTCTTCGCCTGGGACGATCAGATCGTGGATGGTTTCGGCTTGGGCGAGCAGGTCGCCGGTGGTGTAGAAGAAGGTGATGCGTTTCCAGTCCCCCGCGGGGAGGGGCTGGGGGAGGGGTTGCAGGGGGCCGAGGGTGAGTTTGTAGTATTCCTCCCGCGCGTGGGGGTGGTTTGGTTCATCGCGGATTAACTCTGCGCGGGTGGTGAGTTCGTGGCCTTTGACCGGGGCGACAAACTCGATCTGGCCTCCGCGCGCGCCGAAGGCCCCCGTTGGTTGGTAAAACGCCAGGAAATCTACCGCCACCACTTTGGGCGCCCGCCGCAAAGGGATGCGATACCAGCCCAGCACGCGTGCGATCTCCAAATCACGCGGGGTCGGGAGCACGGCGACGAGGAGGAGGGAGGTGGG
>JABWBV010000432.1 GCA_013359445.1 Anaerolineales bacterium
CATGGACAAAAACAAAGCGGAATCGGACATGGCAATGAGCCAACTGCGCGATCAGTTGGAAGATCAGGCTGTGTCTACACGCAGTGAGATTTCCCGCCTGCGCGACGAACTGTTCGAACTCCGCCCGCTCACCTTCATGGGCGAGCACCGCTACCGCGAACTCAAACAGCGCTGGGGCAACGTCTTCCGCGCGGATATGGGTGCCGAAGCCTACTACGACATCCTGCGCCGTCTCGACCTGGACAAACTCGCCGAGGAACTCTGGCACGAACTTCGCACCTCAAAGAGTCGCCAGAAACGCCGCAAAGCCACTCGCCGCTTGCAGGTGGTCGAATCTTTCCGTCGCTCCAACAACCGGCCCGAATGGATGATCCTGACCGTGCTTCCCGTCATCCCACCCGAAGTACGCCCGATGGTGCAGTTGGATGGGGGCCGCTTTGCTACCTCCGACCTCAATGACCTGTACCGCCGCGTCATCAACCGCAACAACCGTCTCAAACGCCTGCTCGAACTCGGCGCGCCGGATGTCATCGTCCGTAACGAAAAACGGATGTTACAGGAAGCGGTTGACTCGCTGATTGACAACTCTCAACGTGGCAAAGCCCTCTCCCGCCGGGGTCGCCGCGAACTCAAATCCCTGAGCGACATGCTCAAAGGGAAAAAGGGCCGTTTCCGCCGCAACCTGCTCGGGAAACGCGTGGACTATTCTGGCCGTTCCGTCATCGTCGTCGGACCAAACCTGAAACTGCACCAATGCGGTCTGCCCAAAGCGATGGCGCTGGAACTGTTCCGGCCCTTCGTCATTTCCCGTCTCGTGCAAAACAACTACGCCGCCAACGTGAAAGGCGCCCGCCGGTTCATCGAACGCAACCGCCCCGAAGTCTGGGAAGTGCTGGAAGAAGTGATCCAGGAACGCCCTGTCCTGCTCAACCGGGCACCCACCCTCCATCGCCTCGGTATTCAGGCTTTTGAACCCCTCCTGATCGAAGGCAACGCCATCCAACTCCACCCGCTCGTCACCACCGCCTTCAACGCGGACTTCGACGGGGACCAAATGGCCGTTCACGTTCCCCTCTCCGAAAAATCGGTTTGGGAAGCCCGCGAACTGATGCTGGCCTCCAAAAACCTGCTCAAACCGGCAGACGGCGAACCGATCATCGCCCCCTCCAAAGATATGGTGCTCGGCGTTTACTACCTGACCATCATGGATGCCCGCAAACATCGCGGGGATGGGCGCCTGTTTTCCAATATGGACGAGGTCGAGCTGGCCTATCAACTCAATCATTTGGATATCCACACCAAAATCAGACTCCACCACAAAACGTGGAATGACGAGGAAGGCAACCGAATGAGCGAACCCCAAAACCGGATCATCGAAACGACGGTGGGCCGGGTCATCTTCAATCGCATCCTGCCGCCCGAAGTGCAATTTGTGAATGAAGTCCTCGACAAAGGCGGCGTCAAAGACCTGATCGCCGTTTTATACGAGGTTGTCGGCCCGGAAATCACCACCAAAGTCGCCGACGATGTCAAAGACATTGGCTTTTCTTACGCCACCCGCTCCGGAACCACCATTGCCATTGGCGACATCACCATTCCGCCCGAAAAACAAACGATCATTCAGGCTTCCCTCAAAGAAGATGAATCCGTCCAACGCGACTTCCGCCGGGGTTTGTTAACCGAACAGGAACAAAACCAACGCGTGATTGAAATCTGGCAAAACGCAAATACCCAGATTTCCAAAGCCGTGCAAAAGTACATGGACCCAATGGGCAACCTCGCCACCATGGCGAACTCTGGGGCCACCAAAGGTGGTTTCACGACCATTTCGCAGTTGGCTGGGATGAAAGGGATGGTTGCTGACCCGTCCGGGCGCATCATTCCGCTCCCCATCCGCTCCAACTTCCGCGAAGGGTTAACCGCCCTGGAATACTTCATCTCCACGCACGGTTCCCGCAAAGGTCTCGCCGACACCGCCCTCCGTACCGCCGACGCCGGATACCTCACCCGCCGTTTGGTAGACGTGGCCCAAGACGTGATCATCCGCGAAATTGACTGCGGTGCCGAAGAAGGAATGATCATTCGCCGGAGCGATAACATCGCCGGACAATCGCTGGGGGCCCGTTTGTTTGGGCGCATGGCTTCCACGCGCATTATCGATCCGCAAACCGGCGAAGTCCTGGCCGAACGCAACCAAATTATCTATCACGACGAAGCTCGCCGTATCGCTAACTCCGGCCTACAAGAGGTCAAAGTCCGCTCGCCCTTAACCTGCGAACTCGACAAAGGGATTTGTGCCAGCTGTTATGGGATTGACATGGGTATCGGAGACCTCGTAGAAGTAGGGTCTGCCGTCGGCATCGTGGCCGCCCAATCCATCGGTGAGCCGGGCACGCAGTTAACCCTGCGTACCTTCCACACAGGTGGGGTCGCCGCCGGGAGCGACATCACAACCGGTCTTCCCCGCGTGGAAGAATTGCTCGAAGCCCGCCGCACCCCGAAAGGCGAAGCGGTTGTAGCCGAGATCAGCGGGATTGCTCACATCGTGCAAAATGACCGGTATAGCGATCTTCGCACGGTAAAAATCGAATACAGCCAAATGGTCAACGATGAATACGATCTCCCCGACGATTGGCAAATCGCGGTCGAAGATGGGGGCAAAGTCTCGGAAGGCGAAGTGATCGCCACGCTGGGCGAGGCCAAAGTCACGTCACAGCACACCGGACGGGTTCGGATCGAAGGGCACAAGGTTTTGGTTGGGTACGAACAACGTGAGGACGCGGAATACGATATTCCCTCCACCGCCCGCTTGCTCATCCGAAACGGCGACCAGGTCGAAGCCGGTCAAGCGCTAACCGAAGGCTCGCTCAACCCGCACAAGATTCTCCGCATTTCGGGCCGGGATGCCGCGCACCTGTATCTGCTTTCTGAGGTTCAAAAGGTGTACCGCTCCCAGGGGCAAAACATCCACGACAAACACTTTGAGATCATCATCCGCAAGATGATGTCCCGTGCTCAGCTCACCCGCCCAGGCGACTCGGGCTTTTTGCCGGGCGATCTCATCGACCGATTGGAACTGCGCCGCCTGAACGAAAATCTTTTGGCCGAAGGGAAACAACCCGCCAAATACACCGACGCCCTGCTCGGCATCACCAAAGCCTCCTTGACGACGGAATCTTTCCTCTCTGCCGCCTCCTTCCAGCACACCATCCGTGTCCTGGCCGGGGCCGCGATTGCAGGCATGGAAGACAACCTGGAAGGGTTGAAAGAAAACGTCATCATTGGTAAATTGATCCCCGCAGGAACCGGGTACAACATGCAAGTGGTCCGCGAACACCCGCTCGAATCCCCGCGTCCGTCGTCCAAGAAGATGGACGAACTCGAAATGGAAATGGACATGGATTTGGGGGTGGAATTCGAGGAAGAATACGAGCCATTTGGCGATTTTGACGAATTCGAGGACGATTTCTCGTAGTTCAAAACCTCCTAAAATTGAAAACGCCCGGAGATTATCCTGTCTCCGGGCGTTTTTTTGCCTCGCCTCCCCCAGCGCCCCACGGATAAACATCTGAGGTTACTGCTCAGACTAAATAGAAAACGAAAAGAGGGTGAAATGAACCCCCCCCTTTCACCCTCTTTTCGGACTAATCTCTGCCCTGATTGAGTACCATCCTTGCTTATTTTCCAACCAAATCCTGGCAAATTTACGCCTTCAAGGTATCACACCTGCTTGACGTTTCCTTTATTCCCTCGTAACATAAAACTGTAAATCTGTTCTAAAAACGTAGTGCGTATTCCGTATCATACCTCGGGTCAAATAACGCACTACGCACTATGGAGTAACCAATGGAAATCGGCCTCGTCCGCAAAATAGACATCGAACACGAAATGCAACAGGCGTACCTCGACTACGCCATGTCCGTCATCGTCGCCCGCGCGTTACCCGACGCCCGCGACGGCTTAAAACCCGTTCACCGCCGCATTCTTTACGCGATGCACGATATGGGGATTCGCCCGGAATCAACCTTCAAAAAATCCGCCCGCATCGTCGGCGAAGTGCTGGGGAAATATCACCCACACGGAGATGTGGCCGTTTATGAAGCGATGGCCCGCATGGCGCAGGATTTTTCCATGCGTTACATGCTCGTGGATGGGCAAGGCAACTTCGGCAGTGTAGACGGCGACCCGCCCGCCGCCATGCGCTACACCGAAGCCCGCATGGCCTCCCCCGCCGGGGATATGCTGTCCGACATCCAGAAAAACACGGTGGATTTCAGCGACAACTTCGACGGAACCCTGACCGAACCCACCGTTTTGCCCGCCGCCATCCCCAACCTGCTCGTCAACGGCGCGACCGGCATCGCAGTGGGCATGTCCACCAGCATCCCCCCGCACAACCTCAGCGAAGTCGTGGATGCCCTCACCTATATGCTCGCCCGATGGGACACAATGGACGACATCAATGTCGATGCCCTGATGCAGTTTGTGCAAGGCCCCGATTTCCCAACGGGCGGGATTATCCTCGTCCCCGCGGAGGAGGACGTTCTCAAAAGCGCGTATGGCACGGGCAGGGGGCGGATCACCGTGCAGGCACGTGCCCACATCGAAGAAATGACCCGTGGGCGCGCCCGGATCATCGTCACCGAACTGCCCTACATGACGAACAAATCCAGCCTGATCGAACGGATCGCCGAACTCGTGCGGGATGAGAAACTGACCGGGATCAGTGACCTGCGGGATGAGAGCGACCGGGAGGGGATGCGGATTGTGATTGAACTCAGCAAAGTGTCGGAAGCGAGCCAAATCCTTGCCGATCTATATGCAAAAACGCCGATGCAGTCCACCTTTAGCATTATCACGCTTGCGCTTGTAGATGGCGAGCCGCGCATGCTCAGTCTCAAACAAGCGCTCCGGGTGTATCTGGACCACCGCCAGGTCGTGGTACGGCGCAGGAGCGAGTACGATCTGGAAAAGGCCAAACAACGGGCACACATTCTGGAAGGGTTACGCATCGCACTTAAAAACCTGGATGAAATCATTGACATCATCCGCAAATCTCAATCTGCCGAAACGGCGGAAGCAAATTTGATGAAGCGGTTTAAGTTGACCGAAGTGCAGGCGCAAGCGATCCTCAATATGCCTCTGCGCCGTTTGGCCGCCCTCGAACGCAAAAAGATCGAGGAAGAATATCAGGAATTGCAAAAAACAATTCACGGCCTGGAAACGTTACTACAATCGCCAGAGAAAATCCGCACCCTGATTTCGGAAGAACTCACTGCGGTAAAACAAGCCTACGGCGACCGTCGCCGCACGCAAATCGTTCGCCTTGGGGAAGGCCAAACCCGCCAGGATGCCCTGACCGCGCGCGATTTGGCCCCCGACCAATCGGTATGGGTATGCGTGACCGAATCCGGGCTGGTCAGCCGGACGACCGAGGATAAACCGCCCCGGATCAGTGGGCGTGCGGCCCCCGCGTGGCTCCTTCAAACCCACACCCGCGACACGCTCTATCTCGTGACCGAGTCCGGGGAAGCGGCGGCCCTGGGCGTGCACACCCTCCCAGAAACGGATGATCCCGATCAGGGCACGGAGTTTCACCGTGTCTCGGCCCTTAGGAGTAATGATCTGCTCGCGGTCGTGTTCAACTTGCCGCAAAAAGAGGAGCGTGCGGAAAATTGGTTTGCCTTAACGGTGACCCGTGGGGGGATGGTGAAAAAGTCAGAAATCGGCGACCTGCCAGGGCCGGGGGCGCAAGCGTTCACCCTCGTCAAGGTGAATGAAGGGGATCGGCTGGGCTGGGTGGTGATTACGAATGGGAAACAGGAGATTTTGTGTGCCACGGCAACAGGGATGGCGATCCGGTTTACCGAAGAGGAGGTGCGTCCAATGGGGTTGGTGGCGGCAGGGGTGATGGGGATTAAGCTAAAGGTGGGGGATGAAGTGGTAGGGGCGATTGTGATGCCGGAAACTGAAATTTTCTTGATGGCCTCGAATGGGCAGGCCAAGCGGGTCAAAGCCGAACAATTCCCCGTGCAGGGACGCTACGGACAAGGTGTGATCGCCTGGCCGATGGCAAATCGCGTCCGGTTGGTCGGGATGACGACGGGTAAGCCCAATGACCGGATCACGGCGAATTTGCTCAAACTGGCACCGAAAGCATTCCGGTTGGATGCCGCGCCTGTCAAAGGCCGGGCTTTGAAAGGGGTAGAGGTGGTTGAGTTGAAACCGGGCGATGAGGTATTAAATTTGACGGTGCCCCTGGCGTATCCACGGCCCATCGCGGAGAAAGTGCCGATTAAAGACTCCGTACGCGAGGCGGATAAACAGAAGAAACTACCCCAGGCAACGGAAAGTGCCGCGAAGGGTAAAAAACCGGTGACGAAGAAGGCGCCTATAAAAAAGGCGACCACCCCGAAATCAAAAGGGCCAAGTAGCGGG
>JABWBV010000433.1 GCA_013359445.1 Anaerolineales bacterium
TTGCGCGAAATTGACCAGATGCCGGTTGCCCTCATACCTGGTGGTACGTTTCTTATGGGCGCCAACCCGGATGATCCGCGTGCAGAATTGGATGAGCGCCCCCAACACCCGGTGACGCTGGCGAGCTTTTCTTTGGATCAATATGAGGTGTCTGTGGCGCAATATGCCCTTTTCCTGACGGCAAACGGTGGGCACGCGCCTTCCGCCTGCCTGGGGTTGACGTGTGTGAAAACGAGTTTTGAGGCATTGGAGAGTCATTTGGTTTGGAATGCCGGGGCGATATATCAGGCCGCGCCCGGTTTTGAAGCTTACCCGATCAATTTCGTGACCTGGTACGGGGCGCAGGCGTACTGTGCCTGGGCGGGGGGGCGTTTGCCCACTGAGGCGGAGTGGGAATATGCCGCGCGGGGCACTGACTCCCGTCTGTATCCGTGGGGCGATGATCTCCCCGATGGCCCGCGTGCGCTGTTCAACCTGGGTTTTGAAGCGCTTTTGCCCGTTAATGCCCTGCCCGATGGGGTGAGCGCATTTGGCGTGTGGGGTTTGGCAGGCAGTGTTTGGGAGTGGACGGCGGATTGGTATACCGAAGATTTTTATGCGACCAGCCCGGACGCTAACCCGCTCAACCCTGGCGATGGCGAGTTCCGTGCCCCGCGCGTTTTGCGCGGCGGCGGGTGGGACAGTCTGCCCGAAGATTTACGTGCCTCCGCCCGGCAAGCGGCAGAACCCCTCAACGGGGGTCCTTTTGGGGCGAATGTGGGGTTTCGGTGTGCGATGGAGGCGGGGGAGTAATTTGAGCGGGGCGTAGCGATTGCGTTTTTTGAGGGGTTCCGAGGCTTGGGGGTTCGCACGGTTCACGCAAGCGTTTCATGGGTAAGCATACCTATCCCACGCCATCGGATTCCCCGCGCCGGGCCGGTGTAGAGCCTGTCCTGAGTGCGAGGAAGGATGTAGTCGGTGGGGAGGGGGCCGCTTGACCAGCGGACTTCACCCCAGAGGGCGTACCGTTGTTTGCTGTGGATGGGGGGCCATTTCATGCTCACGTATTTACCCGTTTTTGTGGCGCGAAATTCATGCCCGGCGTTATCTTCCGGGTTTCACATTGGGTAGATTACGCACGGCGACCACCTCTCCGATGATGGAAAGGGCGATTTCTTCCGGGGTTTTGGCCCCAAGATTCAAGCCAATTGGCCCGTGCAGACGCTTGACCTGGGCTTCGGTCAGCCCCGCTTCGAGGAGACGGGTCCGGCGGGCGGCTTGGGTTTTTTGACTGCCGAGCGCGCCCACGTAAAACGCGCGACTGGGCAAGGCGACCAGCAGGGCGGGGTCGTCCAGTTTGGGGTCGTGGGTGAGGACGGCAACGGCGGTGGTGGGGGAAAGGGCCAAGGCTTGGAGTGCTTCATCCGGCCAGGCCTGGATTAGGCGATCGGCGTGGGGGAAGCGGTCAGGGTGGCCAAACGCGCGGCGGGGGTCAACGATCACGGTGCGGTATCCCAGGGTTTTGGCAAATTGGGCGAGGACGATGGAGGTATGCACTCCGCCGACAATGACGAGGGTGGCGGGCGGGGCGATCACTTCGGCAAAAACTTCGACCTTGCCGCCAGGGAGGATCAGCCGTTCGGATTTGCCTTCGGTAAGGGCAAAACGCGCCGCTTCGAAGACTGTGTCGAGAAGCTCGTCGTGCAAAACGCCCGGCGAGGGGGTTTCTTCGACCCACACCAACCCATCCCCCAAAATATCCGCCGGGCCGCGGATGATGGTCACGTTGGTGGCGGTCTGGTGGTTTTCGTACACCGCGCGGAGTTGTTGGAAGAGTTCGAGATCAAGCGGTTGCACGAAGATGTCTACGGTTCCGCCGCACGCGAGGCCCACCTCCCACGCGGTTTCATCGGCCACGCCAAAGTGGAGAAGTTGCGGTTGGCCGGTGGCGAGCACTTGTTGCCCTACTTCGAGGACCGCGCCTTCTACGCACCCGCCGCTGACGGAGCCGGTCATTTTGCCGGAGGCGGTGAGACCCATTTTGGCCCCTACCCCGCGCGGGGAAGACCCCCAGGTTTGGACAACGGTGGCAAGCGCGATGGTTTCGTCATTTTGGAGCCAGGTAAGGAGATCGGGGAGAATATCTTGCATAGGTAAAGGGGGCTGAGGGTTGGTCTTTGTTATGAAAATTAATAACGATTATCATACCAGACAAGTTTTCTTCCGATATAATAATCCTATGGGCGTCCCAACCAATTCTCTTCACAATCAAATTCTTGAATTGAATGCAGAAGCCTGGCGGCTTACGAGCCGCGACCGGGCGCGCGCGATGGAACTGGCTTTAGAGGCGCGGCAACTCGCCCAAACCAGTGTCCCGCCCGACATGTTGGGCATTGTGGAAAGTCTGCGGACGTTGGGGCGGGTGAAACTGTACGCGGGAGAATTTGATCAGGCGTTGAAATATTCGCTAGAGGGGTTGGTGGAGGCGGAAAGTGCAGAGTTAGAAGCCCCCCAGGCGATGCTCCTCAATACGATTTCTTCCAGTTACCGGATGTTGGGGAATTTGCCCGAAGCCTTGCAAATCGGTTTGCGGCAGGTGGCGTTGTGCAAACGGTTACACGACGAACGCGGCTATGCGCGGGCCTTAACCGCGATTGCGATTGTGTATGGCGATATGGGCGAACATGCCGATGGGGTGGTGCAACTGGAAAAATGCTTGCCGATTTTTCGTGAAGTCAAAGATGATTATTGGACGGCGATGACGTTGAATAACCTGGCTTTTTTGTCCCACAAGGCTGGGCAAACAGCCTACGCCATTCAACGGGGACAAGAAGCCCTGGAAGCGGCGCAACTGCTGGAAGGGCGGCGCGTGGAAATGGTAACGCGCAATTCCCTGGCCGAGATGTTTTTGGACGGGGGCGAGAGCGAAAAAGCCTTACAAGAAGTGCAAGCCGCACTCCGGTTAACCGAAGCCGAACATCACCCTGATCTCGAAGTTGAAATTTATTATCTGCAAGGGCTGGCCTTTACCCATCTGGCCCGCATGGATGAAGCCATCCTGGCGCTGGAAAAAGCGATAGCCCTGGCCGAACGGTTAAACGCCACCCGGTCCTTGTACCTCGCCCACAAAGCCCTATCCGACGTGTACAAAACCCAAAGCCGGTTTGAACTTGCCCTCGCGCACTTTGACTGTTTCCATACCTACGAGCGGGCGCTGTTTGCCGAAGAAAACCAGAAAAAACTCCGCAACCTGGAAGTGATGCACAAAACCCAAGAGGCCATCCGGGAAGCGGAGAGGTACGCCGTCCAATTGCACGCCGAGCAAGAACATCGCCGGTTGCTGGAGACGTTCAACGAACAACTGGAGCAGGAAGTCAGCCGCCAAACCGAAGATTTGCGCCGCGCCTACGAAAAGCTCGAACGCCTGGACAAAACCAAATCCGACTTTATTTCGGTGACAGCCCACGAACTCCGCACGCCCGTCACGGTGATCAGCGGGTTCAGTCAGATGCTCAAAAATTCCGTGCCAGCCGATTTACAACCCACCCTAAAACCGATGGTCGAGGGAATTCGCAACGGCGCCGATCGCATCAATGACGTGGTCAAGACCATGCTCCTCATGCTCAAAGTGGACACCCACGCCCTGAACGTGTTGCCAGAGCCGATCAACCTGGGGAGTGTGCTTTCGGAGTGTGCCATCAACCTCTACACCGATGTCCAACAGCGCAAACAAAAACTTGCGCTCGATTATGCAGGGATGAATACCCTGCCGGAGATTCAGGGGGATCGGGATGTGTTGGCGGTCGTGTTCAGCAACATCATCGTGAATGCGATCAAATACACCCCCGACGGGGGCCAGATCACGATCAAAGGGGTGGTTCATCCGACTCTGCCCGCCCGCGTCCCCCGCGCCGAAGAGGGGATCCGCGTCCCGGTCGTGGAAATTACCATTCAGGACACCGGCATCGGCATCGCACCGGAGAATTTAGAAGTGATTTTCGAGAAGTTTTACCGCGGCGAGTCGGCGATGCTTCATTCGAGCGGGAAGACGAGTTTCAAAGGGGGCGGGCCGGGACTGGGGCTGGCCATTGCGCGGGGGATTGTGGAGGCCCATCACGGGCGTTTGTGGGCCGAAAGTGCGGGGTATGATGAGGTCGGTTTGCCGGGGAGTGTCTTTCATGTGTTGCTCCCTGTGCGACAGTGATTCCGTAACTATTCACCAAAAGAAACTACTTAACAAGGGTAAAAGTTATCCCGAATAAAAAGGATGAAAGGGGAATGCACATGCTCCTTTCATCCTTTTTTTTCGCGGAGTTTCCTCTCTACGCTTGTGCAGTTACCATCCAAATTAGGAAGTTCCGAGAAAACGCGATGTTTACAAAAATTTGGCATTTGCTTATTGGTTCCCCTTTACCGACGCAAGACGCCGGGCACAAACGTCTCTCAAATTGGCAAGCATTGGCCGCATTTTCGCCGGATGCGCTGTCTTCGATTGCATATGCCAACCAGGAAATTTTTCTGAGTCTGGTGGTGGCGGGGAGCGCGGGGTTGAGTTATTCGACGGGGATTGGCGCGAGTATTACCCTGTTGCTTGCCATTGTGGCGCTTTCTTATTATCAAACCATCCACGCGTATCCTTCCGGGGGTGGGTCGTATGTGGTGGCGCGGGAGAATTTGGGGAAGTTGCCGGGGTTGGTGACCGGGGCGGCGCTAACGATGGGGTATTTGCTCACGGCGGCAGTCAGTTTGACCGCGG
Source organism: Anaerolineales bacterium (assembly GCA_013359445.1). Taxonomy (GTDB): domain Bacteria; phylum Chloroflexota; class Anaerolineae; order Anaerolineales; family JABWBV01; genus JABWBV01. The sequence goes on from JABWBV010000433.1 coordinate 4,736, forward strand.
GGGTGGATGCGATTGCGTCGGCGTTTCCGGTGTTGTGGGGGCACCGGGTGGCGGTTGCGTTGGCAATCCTGGTCATCATCACCATTGCCAATTTGCGGGGGTTGCAAGAGATGAGCGTGACGGTGGGGGTGCCGGTGTATTTGTTTTTGGGGACTTATTTGTTAATGCTGGCGTATGGGTTGGTGCGGCTGATGATGGAGGGCGCGGGGTCTCTGGCGGCGGTTGCCCCCCTGCCCCAAACGGAGGTAACACTTTCCTTGTTAATGCGGACATTTGCCGCGGGGTGTACGGCACTGACCGGAATTGAGGCCATTAGCAATGGGGTGCCGACCTTTCGGAAGCCAGAGATGAAAAATGCGGGTCACACATTGGCCTGGATGGCGGTTTTGATGGGGCTTTTGTTCATTGGGAGTATTGGCCTGACGCAATTTTTGGCGGTGGTGCCTGGCGAGCAAGAGACGATTCTCTCGGCGTTGGCACGGCGGATTTTGGGGAGCGGGTTCGCTTATTATGTGATCCAGATCAATACTTTGCTGATCCTTTCGGTGGCGGCGAATACGAGTTTTTCGGGTTTTCCCCAGTTGGCGACGATTCTCGCGCGGGATGGGTATTTGCCCCGACAGTTGACCTCGCTGGGCGACCGACTGGTGTATAGCAATGGGATTTTGTTGCTGGCGGCAGGGACGGCGGTGATGATTGTCCTGTTTCAGGGGGATTCGCACGCGTTGATTCCGCTGTTTGCGGTGGGGGTGTTTATGGCGTTTACACTATCCCAAACGGGGATGGTGTTGCACTGGCGCCGGGAAAAGGGGAAAGGTTGGCAGGGGAAAGCCCTCATTAACCTGGCTGGGGCGGCCACTACCTTTGTGGCGCTGATTATCATTGGCGTGAGTAAATTTTTGGAAGGGGCGTGGATTGTGTTGGTGTGGGTGCCCCTGTTGGTAGGGATGTTTCAACGCATTCGCGCACACTATGATGAGGTTGCCGCGGAATTGTCTATGCGGGGTTTGCCGCCTTCGCTCCGCCCCATGCCCGCCCCGCGTATTGTGATTCCCATTTCTGGGGTTCACCGGGCGTTAGTGGGGGCGGTCAACTATGCCCGGTCGATTTCGCAAGATATTACCGCCCTCTATATCGAATTTGAACCCGGGCGCGGCGAGGAAGTGCGAAAAAAATGGGCACAATGGTGGCCGGATATTCCGCTCGCCATTATGCCCTCGCCCTATCGTTCGCTTGTCGGCCCGCTGTTAGATTATTTGGACAAAGAAGATGAGGCGCGCAACGATGGTCAACTGGCTACCGTAATTTTGCCCGAATTCATTCCCACGCAATGGTGGCAGAGCCTGTTGCACAATCAAACCGCCCTCCTGCTTAAGTTTGCCATTCTTTACCATCGCCGTTTGCACAACCTGGAGCGGGTGATCATCGAAGTTCCGTTCCACTTGCGGCGGTAGGGAAGGGCGGGAGGGTTTGCGGTTCTGAATGTTCATGCTTATCCATCAACCGTTTCATGACTGGCCCACCCAGCATCGAGGTGAATAGCGCCATCACGACCAGGGCAACAAAAATCCGCTCATTGATCAAGCCCGCTTCCAAGGCGACCGAAGCCAGAATGATTTCCATCGCCCCGCGCGCATTCATCCCAAACCCCACGGCCAGCGCTTCCAGGCGTTTCATCCCGCCCAGCCATGCGCC
>JABWBV010000434.1 GCA_013359445.1 Anaerolineales bacterium
TAACCGCGATATTCCAAAATGCCTTTGTCGCCATCAATGTAGGTGATGGTGCTTTTGGTGGAGGCAGTGTTCATAAAAGCCGGATCGTAGGTCATCAGCCCAAAATCATCGGCATTGACTTTGATCTTCCGTAAATCGGTGGCTTTAATCGTTTCATCCGTGATGGGAACTTCGTAAGTTTTCCCGGTTCGATTGTCGGTAATGGTAAGGGTGTCGGACATGGGAGTCTCCAAAAATTGTCAATTGTGAATTGTCAAAGCTCAATGGTCATATAAAATTGAGCTTTGAGCATTGAGCATTGACAATTGATTATTATTACTTAACCTTTGCGGTTTGTTCCGCCACGCCCGCGGCGGATTTTTTCAGTTCAGCCATTTCTTCGTCGTTGAGTTCATATTCGATGATCTTTTCGATGCCTTTGCGGCCCAACAGGGTGGGGGCACCAAAGTAGATGTCCTGCAAACCGTATTCCCCTTGCATATAGGCGGCGCAGGGGACGATCAACTTCTTGTCTTTCAAAATGGCTTCGACCATCTGCACGATGGCGGCAGAGGGGGCATAGAACGCGCTCCCCGTCTTGAGCAGGCTGACGATTTCGCCACCGCCCTTGCGGGTGCGGTTGACAATCGCTTCCAGTTTGTCCGCGGGGAGGTAGGTGTTGAGGGGGACGCCCGCAATGTTTGAGTGGCGCACGAGCGGGACCATGTCATCCCCGTGCCCGCCGAGAACGTAACAGGCGATGTTTTCCACGCTGACGCCGGTTTCCATCGAAACGAAAGCACGCATCCGGGCGGAGTCCAGAATCCCGGCCTGTCCGATGACACGTTCCGCAGGTAAGCCGCTCTTTTGCCAGGCCACGTAGCACATGATGTCCAGCGGGTTCGTAAGAATAATGTAGATAGCGTTGGGGGAAAGTTGGATGGTTTCTTCGGTGGCTTTGGCGACAATGCCCGCGTTAACATTGAGCAAGTCGTCGCGGCTCATGCCCGGCTTGCGGGGGAGACCAGCGGTGATGACGATAATGTCCGACCCTTCGGTCGCGGCGTAGTCATTCGAACCAACAATTTTGACATCCTTGCCGATGATGGGCATCGATTCAAGCAAATCGAGGGCTTTGCCTTGCGGCATCCCCTCGACCACGTCAATCAGCACAATGTCAGCCAGCTCTTTTTCGGCCAGCCAATGTGCGGCGGTGGACCCGGTCATCCCGGCTCCGATGATGGAGACTTTGAAGTTTGCCATGTGAGGGACTCCTGAAAAGGTGTGGATTTGGTATGGGTAAAAAAACCCAAGGAAGACAACCCCGCAGGGCTGTTCTTCTAATTCTTTAGAGCAATTATAGCGCGATCTGGTTACATTTGACGTTTATATTCCTCCTACACTTCGTTAACGCCAATTTTGCATTGATTCGGTATCCTATGGTTCATCAATCGTAACTGCCCAGGCTTAGCGAGGAAACTCTCCGAAAAAAAGGATGAAAGGGGAATGTACATTCCCCTTTCATCCTTTTTTCGGGCTAACCTCCTCCCTGACTGAGTGGTTACGGTTCATCAATAAATAATCATAGCGAAACAAACTGAGAAGTGTTGAAATCTTTGAAACGGATAGGAACGCAATGGAACGGATAGGAACTGGGTTGCCGGAATTCAGAGAAATTCCCCCAAAATCCCATCCATTCCCCTAAATTCCTATATTCCCCCCCCTAAAACCCTCGGCCTTCTCGCACTCATTTTGCTTTTGGAGAAACAGCATGTCTAAAATTATCGGAATCGACCTCGGAACCACCAACAGCGTCGTCGCCGTCATGGAAGGCGGCGATGCCACCGTCATCACCACCGCAGAAGGCTCGCGCCTGTGCCCCTCGGTGGTGGCCTTTAACAAAAATGGGGAACGCCTCGTCGGGCAAACGGCCAAACGTCAGGCGGTGATCAACCCCGAAAACACCGTCTATTCTGTCAAACGGTTCATCGGTAAACACTACGAAGAAGCCGAACCCGCACGGAAACTCGTCTCCTACCAAATTGTCCGCGGCCCCGCGGGGGACGCCCGCGTCAAATTGCCCCAAACCGGACGTGAGTACAGCCCCCAGGAAATCTCCGCCATGGTCCTCGCCAAACTCAAAGCCGATGCCGAAGCCTACCTGGGCGATAAAGTTACCCAAGCGGTCATCACCGTGCCCGCCTATTTCAACGACAGCCAACGCCAGGCCACCAAAGACGCGGGGAAAATCGCCGGATTGGATGTCCTCCGCATTATCAACGAACCGACCGCCGCCGCGCTCGCCTACGGCCTGGACAAGAAAAACAACGAAACCATCCTCGTCTTTGACCTCGGGGGCGGCACCTTCGATGTCAGCGTTCTCGATGTGGGCGATGGCGTCATTCACGTCAAAGCCACCAATGGCGACACCTTCCTCGGCGGCGACAACTGGGACGAAAAAATCGTAGATTGGCTTGCCGATGACTTCAAGAAGGAAAACGGCATTGACCTCCGCCAGGATCGCCAGGCCCTCCAACGCTTGCGAGAGGCCGCCGAAAAAGCCAAGATCGAACTCTCCACCATGTTGGAAACGGAAATCAACCTGCCCTACGTCACCGCCGACGCCAGCGGCCCGAAACACCTCGTCGTTAAACTCACCCGCGCCAAATTCGAGCAAATGACTCAAGACCTGCTCGCCCGCGTGCGCGGCCCGTTCGAGGCGGCCTTACGAGACGCCAAACTAACCGCCAAAACGATTGACGAAGTCGTCCTCGTCGGTGGCTCCACCCGGATGCCGATGGTGCAGGAACTCGTTCGCTCGCTGACCGGGAAAGAACCCCACAAGGGCGTCAACCCCGATGAAGTCGTCGCCGTCGGCGCGGCCATTCAGGGTGGCGTACTCGGTGGCGAAGTGAAAGACATCCTGCTCCTCGACGTGACCCCGCTCTCCCTCGGCGTAGAAACCCTCGGCGGCGTGATGACGGTCATGATCGAACGCAACACCACCATCCCCGTCAAAAAGACCGAAACCTACTCCACCGCCGCGGACAGCCAGACCGCCGTGGATGTCCACATCCTGCAAGGCGAGCGCCCGATGGCCTCCCAAAACATGAGCCTGGGCAATTTCCGGCTCGATGGCATCCCCCCGGCCGCGCGCGGCGTCCCGCAAATCGAAGTCACCTTCGACATTGACGCGAATGGTATCCTGCACGTTTCCGCCAAAGATAAAGCTAGCGGCAAAGAGCAGAAGATCACCATCACCGCCTCCACCAACCTGAACAAAAACGACGTGGAGCGCATGGTCCAAGACGCCAAACGCTATGAGGCCGAAGACAAACAACGCCGCGAACTGATCACCGCCAAAAACGAAGCAGATAACCTCGCCTACCAAACCGAAAAAACCCTCCGCGATCTGGGCGATAAAGTCCCCGCGGGCGAACGGACGACCATCGAAGGCAAAATCACCGCCCTCCGCGATGCCGCCCAAACCGAAGACCTGCCCCGCATCAAAAAGGCCACGGACGATCTCCAGCACGCCTTCCATGCCCTGAGCCAGCAGTTGTACGCCCAACAAGGCGGTACGCCCGGTGGCCCGGCGGGCGGCCCTGGTGGCTTCCCCGGCACAGGCCCGATGCCAGGGGCCAATGGCCCCGGCACGAACGGGTACGGCAAAGGCAAGGAGGAGGGGGAAGTGATTGATGGGGAGTTTTACGAAGCGTAATGAACCCTCAGGAACGGCGTTGCTGTTGAATTGTCGAGAATTCAGCATTGTTTTTAAGCAACGCCGTTCCTAAAAAAAGGGATTACCAGGGGCCAGTGGAGGGGGATGGGGAACTGGCTCCTGTGGCTTGCACATAAAAAGAGCGGCGCACTTCACGAAGTGCGCCGCTCTTTTTATATTTTGATAGTGGCTCAATTCTCCAAACCTATCTGGATTTTGATTGCCTGCTCAACGCGTTGCATCTCCAAATGCGTCAATTTCCCCGCCCGATTCAACAACCTTTCCTTCGAGACCGTAGCAAGCTGATCCGCAAGTGCCTTCCCTGGTCTTCCCTCAAACGTAACCGCCGCTTCCCCAGGATGAACCCGATCCGTTTTCTGCGAAGTCAACGGAATCACCTGCACGCGATTGAGATATTTGTTTGCGGCATCATTACTCACAATGACCGCCAGACGCGTTTTTTGAATTTCCCCACCCAAAGAGGGGGCAAAATTTGCCCACCACACTTCACCACGCTTCATGGGCAACCTCCCCCACAAGACCCTCTGACCATGCTATTGCTTCCGCTTCGCGCGCCTCATCCTCCGCCATCGCTAGGGCAATCGCATGTAGTTATGTGGCAGACAAGACTTTCAGGAGATAATCTTCATTCCAGCCTGCTTGTAACCGCTTGGCTTTGATGCCGCCCTTGGCAAATTGACAGCCATGTGGCGCAACACCGCGAGGTTGGCCGGGGCATGATCTTTGCGGACCCGGCTCCGATCTTCATTGAAGGCAATGTCCAACACCCAATGCAAGCCATTTTCGATACGCCAATGTTGACGGGTTGCTTGGAGAATGCGCTGGGCGTTGGCCTCCAAACTGGAAATGTAGTAGCCGATTTTGACCGTCTCTTCCCCCGCGATGATCCGACGGCGGGTGAGCATCACCAAGCTCTTCAACCCAGGCCATTTCGTCGCTTGTGGTACACAGGCCAAATATTCAGGGTCGGCCGTAACCCAACATTCGCGCACGTCGATCCGGGCATGCCCTTTCTTCACTTCCTTGGCATAGGTATACGCAGATAGGGGAAAACCTGCTTTCTGATCGTAAGTAAACAACATTTCTAGGGTTTGATACAGCTTCTCCTGGTTGTTTTTGACGGCCAGGAGGTAATCGGCCTCCTTTTTGACCACCATTTTGGCAATTTTGGATTGGGTCCCTATGGCATCGATGGTCACCAAACAGCCTTTAATGTCGAGCAGATGCAACAATTCCGGGATCGCCACGATTTCGTTACTTTTCTTGGCCACGTTTTTCTGGCCCAGCACCAGATGATTGGCGGCGGCCCACGCACTAACCATGTAGAGGGCGTGTTGCCCTTTCCGCCGGTCATGCGAGCCACGTAACTGTTTGCCATCGATCCCAATCACCTGGCCTCGGGTGATTTCCTGCAAAGCTTGCACCCAGGTTTGGAAGCAAGCCTGGAATTCTTCCGGGTCGAGTTGGGCAAACACGCGGCCAAAGGTATCATGGGAAGGAATGCCATTCGGCAAGCGCAGAAATTGCTGGAGCCACGTCAATTTCTGCTGCCCAAATTGCTCAATTTCAACCCAGCCGTCGGCCCCACAAATCGTGCCCAAGATGGCAATGGCGACAATATCAAAGAGTAAATGTTCAATGTTTGGGCCGCGCGGGTCGGTCAGCTTGCCAAAATGGGTTTCTAAGCTACTTAATGGTTGGTTGGGCATGGTTTGCCTCCTCAGGAGTTTGGCTAACCATTATCTCAGCTTTTTTTACATGCGATTGCCCTAGGAAGAGTTACTCAACTCGCCAACAGGCCACCCAGTGACCAGAGGTAACTTCCTTAAAGGCCGGTTCTTCCACGGAACAATGATCCATGGCAACAGGACAACGCGGATGAAATCTACAACCACTCGGCGGACGTAACGGACTGGGGACATCCCCTTTTAAGATAATCCGTTCGCGCTTGAACGTAGGATCCGGTACCGGAATCGCGGACATGAGGGCCTGGGTGTAAGGGTGTAATGGATTGCTAAATAATTCTTCGCGTGGGGCCATTTCAACCATCTTCCCCAGATACATCACCGCGACACGGTTACAAATATGTTCAACTACAGACAAGTTATGGGCGATGAAAAGATAGGTCAGGCCAAAATCTTTTTGCAAATCGGCCAAAATGTTCAAAACTTGGGATTGAATAGAAACATCCAATGCTGAAACCGGTTCATCGCAAACAATGAATTTGGGTTGCAATGCAAGCGCACGTGCGATCCCGATACGCTGTCGTTGCCCGCCGGAAAACTCATGCGGATAACGGCGGGCGTGGTAATCTTCGAGGCCTACCTGGCGTAAGGTTCGAATGACCGTTTCAAATCTTTCTTTGGGTGTACCAATATTATGAATTTTCAGACCTTCAGCAATAGATTCCCCAATTGGCATACGGGGGTCCAATGAGGCATAGGGATCCTGGAAAATGATTTGCATATTCCGTCGCATCGCCTTTAATTCGCGCCCGCGCAGTTTTAAAACGTCTGTCCCATTGAACGATACCGATCCGCTGGTGGGTTCAAGAAGCCGTAACATCGTTCGGCCTACGGTCGTTTTTCCACAACCTGACTCGCCAACTAAACCCAAAGTCTCACCCTCTTTAACAAAAAAGCTCACATTATCTACCGCTTGTACCCAGGCGATGACACGCTGTAACAAGCCACCCCGAACGGGGAAATATTTTACTAAATTATTGACATCAATCAGTTTTTTGCTATTGCCATTATTGCTTGCAGTGATTTCACTCATGCTCTACCTCTGTTAGTGTAGGAGTTGTCTGGCGCGAAAAAGCCCAGTTTCTTTTTTCCAACGCTGTTTACTTCAACGGCGCCTTATGACCTTCGTGATCGGTATATAACCAACAGCGAACTTTATGATTTGGCTTAATTATGTTGAGTTGGGGTTCCACATCGGCACAAATCTTGAGCTGATATTCCACTCTGGAACGACACCGCGGAGCAAAACGGCAACCAGGGGGTAAGTTAACTAGGTTGGGCACGCCACCCGGAATAACATCTAACCGTTCCTTTACTGTTCCCAAAATAGGAATTGAGTCAATTAACCCCTGCGTATATGGGTGAAGCGGCTCAGCGAAAATCGTGTGGACATCTGTTTCTTCAACGATTCTGCCCGCATACATAACGGCGACTCGATCCGCCATTTCAGCAACAACACCTAAATCATGCGTAATCAAAATTACAGAAGTCCCCATTCGTTCGCTCAAATCTCGCATCAAATCCAAGATTTGGGCTTGAATAGTCACATCTAAGGCCGTCGTTGGCTCATCTGCAATCAACAATTGGGGATTCAAGGCAAGTGCCATGGCAATCATCACACGTTGGGCTTGTCCCCCGGACATTTCATGCGGAAAGGCATGGGCTTTCCGTTCTGGATCAGGGATACCAACCAAACGAAGCAATTCCACCGCTTTCTCCCAGGCTTCTTCCTTCCCCATATCCCGGTGAATTTGTAAAACTTCAGCAACTTGATCCCCTACTTTAAAGACCGGATTTAAACTAGACTGTGGTTGTTGAAAAATCATGGACATTCTATTCCCCCGCATATCCACCATTTCCGACTCAGAAAGCTCTAATAGGTTACGCCCTTCAAAAGTTACTTTTCCTTCAATAATTTTTCCTGGAATACCGACCAGACGCATAATCGAGAGAGAAGTTACACTTTTTCCACAACCCGACTCTCCTACAAGTCCTAAAACTTCTCCGGGAGAAACATAAAAATCAATGCCATCAACAGCTTTTACGACCCCATCTTCAGTAAAAAAATATGTTTTTAAGTTATGAACTTCAAGGAGTGGTTGAGAATTTTTATCGGCCACAGGGTTACTCTCCAATGAGGAATTTTATTAACATTTGGAACGTTGCCAATTGTAACATCAAGTAATTTGCAATGGGGGGACAAATTCAAGAATTTCTAGGCTCACTAACCTGTCTGGGTATAAGGATACATCAAAACCCAGACAGGTTAGTAAACGTTTTAATCTTTTCGCATAGACGCGCAATTATTTGGGTATGGGAGACCATTATACTGAAAAAAGAAACCGAAGTTACGGGTTATTTCTTCAAACGGGGGTCCAAAGCGTCACGCAGGCCATCTCCGACATAGTTAAAGGCCAATGTACACACAAAAATCGTTAGCCCAGGGTAGAACACCTTGGCTGGTTGCGTCCACATATCATTTTGATATTCGTTCAACATGTTTCCCCAAGTAGGAACAGGCAATTGAATTCCAAAGCCCAGGAAAGAAAGGGCAGACTCAAGAATAATCGTCCCGCCGAGAGAAAGGGTTGCCGCAACGATAATAGGGGCCAAAGCATTTGGGATCATGTGCTTCAGAATAATGTTAATGTCGCCCATGCCCAAAGCTTTTGCGGCTTCTGTAAATTCCTGGCCCCGAAGTGACAAGACCATACCTCGAACAAGGTTAGTATAGCCCATCCACCCAAAGGCAGTCAGGATGATCGAAATAATAATCGCACTACTCCACTCCCGGGGTATACCTGGGAGTTCAATCCCGCGCATCAAAGCAGAAAAAGCCAGCAAAAGCGGAAGAAGAGGCAATGTGATCAAAAATTCAACAAACCGTTGGATCACGTCATCTAGCCACCCGCCATAGTAACCTGATATTCCACCTACAAACACGCCAATGGATAAACTGATTAAGGTAACGGTAAACGCGACCAACAAAGAAATACGCCCCGCATACAGTAAGCGGCTAAACACGTCGCGTCCAATGCTATCAGTTCCCATAAAATGTTCGAGAGAAGGAGGGGCATTTTTTACGATTTGGGCGGTTTCGAGGTTTTTTTCTAACACAAAGGGATCATACGGAGCCACCCAGGGGGCAAAAAAACAGGACAAGGCAACGACAATAATCGTAAACATCCCAGCCAAGGCTAACTTATGTTTACGAAATCGACGCCAAACCAATAACCATTGGCCTTCCTCTTCTACAGTTAATAGACTTTCACTTTCTAATTGTGCAACAGCCATTTCTATACTCCTTGGAGATTTATATATGAAAGCCCTGATTGGAGTGCCTCCAATCAGGGCTTTTCAATTAGCTAAAGCGAATACGCGGATCAACAATGGTGTAAAGTACGTCACGAATTAGCGTAGCCAGAACCACCAGGATTGCCGTGATAAAGAGATTCGCCATGACCACAGGCCAGTCATTAGCGCCCAATGCCTGGAAATACAAACTACCCATCCCCGGATAGTTGAAGATCGTTTCCGTAATTGTCGCCCCCCCGAAAATCGCAGGGATTTCAAAAACGAGAATGGTCACAATAGGAATTAGCGCATTTCGCAGGGCGTGCTTCATGATCACAAAACGTTCCAACAGCCCTTTCGCCCGCGCCGTGCGAACATAATCTTGTCGCAACACCTCTAACATAGAAGAGCGTGCAAAACGGCTCCACCCCGCCAGATACAGAAGGCTGAGTACGGCTGTGGGCATGATCAAGTGAATAACCCGATCAATAAGACTGCCAGGGGTTGCGCCGAGTACACCCAGGAGACTCTCTGGCGGAGAAAGGCGGACGGACGCGACGCCCCCTGTAGGCATATAGGGCAAACCCCATTGTTTAAACAAGTGAGAAAACAGCAAAATCATCATCAGCCCAAACCAAAACACGGGCATGGCCGAACCAAAGAATGAAAAAGTAGTAACCGCATAATCCGTCCGGCTATATTGATGAATAGCAGAATAAATCCCAATCGGAATACCAATCGTGATGGAAAGGAAAACCGCCGCGGACATCAAAGTCAACGTATTGCCAAGTCGGCTTTCAATCAATTCGATAACGGGCTGGGAGGGAGATAATTTCCAAGAATAACCAAAGTCCAAGCGCAAAACACCGCGAGTGTCATTGTGAAAACCCGCATATTTCGCCAAAAGACCACTACTCCCGGTCAGCCAGGAAATATTGATCCAGTTTCCGCTTTCAGGACGTGGGCGAGCTTCCCCTTCCGGGAAAAAGAACTCGGTATTTTCATTCGCATAAAAAACGAAACGATTTCCATTTGGGTCCTGAATAACAACCTCATCGCCTTTTTGGGAAAGCATAACCCCTTGGGCAACAAGCCCAGCAGGAGTTTCAGAATTTTTATCCGGTTTCACATAAACAGTTGCCGCATCATAAGCCGGAAGGGATTGCACGACAATTTCCTGCCCCGCGGGCGTCTCCACGGTTACTTCGACATCTCGCATCCCAATATCCTCGCCAACGACCCAAAGCAGGTAGCCCGGATTAAACAAAGCGGTTCCCGGGTCCACCCAAAAACGAAACGTCTCTTGAACGACATACTTTTCGCCTGTTTCAGGATCCGTTTTGGTAAAGGGCTGTCCATTTTTACCCATTTTATCCTGTGTATACTCAGCCACACCCGCGTACATCCAATTGGCACCCAACCAGTCATCACCCGCCATCCAGGTGATATATCGTAGGGCCAGGGGTTTATCTAACCCCAAATAAGCTTTCAGGCGGGCGATATCCGCATCACTCACGCGGGTTTTGACATCTGCCGAAAGGCGAATCCCAGAAAGGGGGCCACCCGGCGCAATGTTCAAAAGCACATAAATCGCCACTGTGGATAGAAAAACCACAATAATCATTTGGAAAAACCGTCGTATTAAATAATTAGCCATGACAATCTCCTACACAATAAGGGACTATTTGCCCCATTTTGCTCAGTTAAAATGGGGTCACTGCTTGATATACACTTAATTTACCGAAAAGGTTCAGGGAATGAGCAGGATTATACCAGCAAAAAATATGTAAAAACAAAGGCGACAACTAAAAAGTTATCGCCTTCGTCATCCTTATTCCAAGTGCTACCCTCCCAATCTCTCTAAAGAGGGGCCAGCATCTGCAATTTCTTTAGAAACCTCATTCTTAAATTGTGAAAAACCTTTTTCAAATCGGGCCACCATGCCGCGGGCTTGTGCATCGTAGGCTTCTTTGTCGGCCCAAGTTGCGCGCGGATTCAGGACCTCGTCGGGGACATTGGGGCATGTGGTCGGAAGGGATAGACCAAAAAACGGCTCGGTTTCGTATGCGACCGCGTCCAGGTCCCCATTGAGGGCGGCAGAGACCATCGCCCGGGTATAGGGAAGATGCATGCGGCTCCCCACCCCGTAAGGCCCTCCCGTCCAACCAGTATTCAATAACCAGACATTGACCTCGTGTTCCTCGATCTTTTTTCCGAGTAATTCTGCATAAACACGCGGGTGAAGGGGCAGGAAAGGTGCCCCAAAACAAGCGGAGAAAGTGGCTTGTGGCTCACTACCCAATCCCCGTTCGGTTCCGGCGAGTTTGGAAGTATAACCAGCCAGGAAATAATACATGGCCTGTTCTTTGGTCAATTTGGCAATGGGCGGCAACACCCCAAAAGCATCGGCGGTCAGGAAAAAGATATTGGTGGGATGCCCTGCCCGGCCATCTTCCACAAAATTGGGCACGCGGTAAATCGGATAAACCACCCGCGTATTTTCGGTGACCCGGTCATCGTCAAAATCAAAAACACGGGTGGTCTCATCATAAATGACATTTTCCAGAATAGACCCGTATTGATGAGTGGCTTCCCAAATGATGGGTTCATATTTTTGGCTCAGGCGGATGGTTTTCGCATAACATCCCCCTTCAAAGTTGAACACGCCATCATCGCCCCAGCCATGTTCGTCATCCCCGATCAGGCCCCGGTCGGGGTCGGAGGAAAGGGTCGTTTTCCCTGTGCCAGACAGCCCGAAAAAGAGGGCGGTGTCACCCGCTTTGCCGACGGTGGCAGAGCAGTGCATGGGCAAGACGCCACGTTTGGGGAGCAGATAATTCATGATGGTGAAAATCGATTTTTTGATCTCGCCCCCATAACGGGTTCCCCCAATGAGAATCAAACTTTTCTTAAAGTCTACGGTGATGAACGTGCCGGAGTTGGTGCCATCTTCGCTGGGATCAGCGAAAGCTTCAGGGGCATGCAAGATGGTGAAGTGGG
>JABWBV010000435.1 GCA_013359445.1 Anaerolineales bacterium
ACAAAGGTGAAATTTTCGCTTTGGCGCAGAAGGGCCAGTCGATGTTCCTTCATCCGAACATCGTAGGCATCATTTAAATTATCCACCCCTAAAACGGTCTGCCCGCTGGCGAGCAAAATGTCCGAGACACGAGCGGCAATGAACCCGGCAACGCCGGTAATCAGGTAATGGGCCATATTTCACGCTTTACGTTCTATAGAACGTTTACAGGTAACTGCTCAAACCTAGAGAGAAGATTCCCCGAAAAAAAGCGTGAAAGGGGAATGTACATTCCCCTTTCACGCTTTTTTTTCGGGCTAACCTCTACCCTGACTGAGTAGTTACGTTTACAGTTTGACAACTTTGGGGTGTTCGGTTCCCGTCAATTTCATGGCATTGCGGCTGTCCACCACCAGTTTGGCGGTGTCCAGAATCGCGGGGTAGTCGTAGGACGAGTGGTTCGTGACGACGACGACGCAATCCACCGTGCGGACTGTTTCCATCAGGTCGGCGACGCTGTCCAATTCCCAGCCATCGTGTTTGAGATGGGGCACGTAGGGGTCGTGGTACACCACCTGCCCACCTTTTTCCTTGAGCAAGCCGATGACATCGAGAGCGGGGGATTCGCGCAGGTCATCGATGTCGGGTTTGTAGGCCGCACCGAGAACGAGAATCCGACTGCCATTGAGCGATTTACAATGCTGATTGAGGGCGTCTTGTACTTTGCCGACCACGTACCGGGGCATGTTGGTGTTGATTTCTGAGGCCAGTTCGATGAAACGGGCGGTGTAGTTGAGGGATTTCAACTTCCACGACAGGTAGAGCGGGTCGATGGGGATACAGTGCCCGCCCAAACCGGGGCCGGGGGTAAATTTCATGAACCCGAAAGGTTTCGTGGCCGCCGCGTCGATCACTTCCCAAACATCAATCCCCAGCCGATCGCACATGATCGCCATCTCGTTGACCAACCCGATGTTGACCATGCGAAAAGTGTTTTCGAGCAATTTGGTCATCTCCGCCGATTCAGCGGAACTGACGGGGACGACGGTTTGCAAAGCCTGCCGGTACCACGCCGCGGCCACTTCGCTACACGTGCGGGTGATGCCGCCGATCACTTTGGGGGTGTTGATCGTGGTCCAATCCTCGCGCCCGGGGTCTACCCGTTCCGGGGAGAAGGCGAGGAAAAAGTCTTCTCCGGCGGAGAGTTGGCCGTGCTGGGTCAGGCTGGGGAGCATGAGTTCCCGCGTGGTGCCGGGGTAGGTGGTGGATTCGAGCACAATCACCATGCCGGGATGCAGGTATTTTGCCAGTTCGTCGGTGGCGCTGACGATGAAGGAGAGATCGGGGTCGCCGGTTTTGCGGAGGGGGGTGGGGACGCAGATGCTGACCGCGTCGGCCTCGCGCAGGGCGGCGAAGTCAGTGGTGGCAGTCAGTTTGCCGGCATTGACAAGCCGGGCAACGGCTTCGGACGAGACATCTTGAATATAGCTCTCGCCCTGGAGCAGGGCGTCAATTTTACGTTTGTCCGGGTCAATCCCGGTGACGTGAAAGCCAGCGTCGCCAAAAACGACGGCGAGCGGCAGACCAACATAGCCCAGGCCCATAATGGCCACACGGGCGGTTTTGTCATTGAGTTTGGTGAGGAGAGTTTCTTGGTGGGACATAGGTTTAATGGTGGAGGGGTGAACCCCTTTCAAGTGGTTTTACAGGCGGCATTTTACCACGTTCCGCTTCTATCACCATCCAACCAGCGCAAATATTCGTCGCCTACTGGGGTGCTCATCAGCACGGCATCTTCTCGATTATCGGAATAATAACGTTTGCGCTCCCCCACGCGTTTAAACCCAAACCGTTCGTACAATCGCTGGGCCGAAAGGTTGCTCTTCCGCACTTCCAGATGGACAACTTTTGCCCCTTCCGCAAGCCCTGCCCGTATGCCCATTTCCAACAACGCGGCACCAAGGCCTTGCCGCCGGTAATCGGGATGCACGGCAATCGTACCGATGTGTAGTTCGTCCAAAATCAACCACACCGCCAACGCGCCGATGATTTTTTGTGTGTGGGGAGTGACAAATTCAGGCGTTCCCTCAACAACTGAAGTCGCCACTACCCATACGCGGGCGTGAGGGTCTTCAAACATGCCGCGCCAGGAGGAGTAGGGCCAGGGATCGGTAAATGAAAGGCGATCCAGCGCCACGACCGCGTCCAGATCGGCCAGGGTCATCCGCCGGATGTCGGGTTGGGGATTCATGCAGGGGCGGGGTCTTCTTGGGAGAGGTAGATGGGGGCGAGGGTGATTGGGTCGTCCGTTTGCCCGGCGTGCCAGCGTTCCCACGCGAGTTCGGCGAGAAAGCCGGGGCGGCGCTGGGCCTGGGCGGGGGAGGCGAGCAGGGCGATTTTCCGTTTGCGTTTGAGCAGGGTGCGGAGATCGGCGTTCAGTTCTCCGCACACCCACGTCGGTTCGGTGAGGCGATCCGACAGGCTTTGGGCGGTGTGCAGTTCCAAGCCCCCCGTCTCCCGCCACCCGTCTTCCGTTGCCTTGTACCACCCGACAGCGACGCGTTTCCGCCCGGATTCCAACACTGCCGCGAGGGGAACCTCCTGCAACGGTTGTCCGGCGGCGAGAAAATCCAGGGAGGGGATGCCGATCAGGGGCAAACGGCGGGCGAGCGCAAGCCCTTTCGCCAGCGCCAACCCCGTCCGCAGACTGGTGAACGAGCCGGGGCCGCGCGCGATGGCGATAGCCGTCAACCCGTCTGGGCCGATCCCGGCGCGCGAGAGGGCGAGGTCAATGGCGGGGGCCAGTTCGACGGTGTGATGGAAGTTGCTGGCCCAGGTCATCTCGTGGACAACTTCGGTGCCATTGTACAGGGCAACGCCCATCCGGCGGGTGGAGGTATCGAGGGCGAGGAGCATGGGGAGTAATGAGTGATAAGTGGGAGTTGGTTGGTTGGTTAGTTTGTTAGTTGGTTAACTAACTAGCCAACCAACTAAATCGCAAACGCCTTTTTCCGAAACGTATCCAATAGCGTCTGGTAGCGGGGGCCGTGGGCGGTGAAGAGGAGTTCGCGGCGTTCGTCGCTGAGGTAGCGGCAGGCAATGAGGAGGTGTTCGTCCGGGAGGGCGGGGGTGATGCGGTCAGCCCATTCGATGATCATGGGGCCGGTGGCAAGCATGGTGTCCAGGTCGAGGTCGTCCGCTTCGGCGGGGCCGGAGAGGCGGTAGGCGTCGAGGTGGTAGAGTTGGCTGTGGTTCGGTTTGCGGTAGACGTTGACGAGGACAAACGTGGGGCTGGAGACTTGATCGGGCGATCCCCATCCGGCGGCGACGCCCTGCGTGAACGTAGTTTTGCCCGCGCCCAAGTCGCCCGTGAGGCAGATCAGATCGCCGGGTTTCAGCATTTCGCCCAGCCGCATGCCGATCCGGCGGGTTTGCGCGGCACTGGTGCTGAAGAATTCGAGGGCGTTGGAGCGGAGGATGGGCATGGGGGAAAGGAAAAAGTGATGCGTGATGAGTGGGGTGATTTTACCGCAAGGTGGTTAGGAATTGGTCTTTTCTTTAACCCGCTGGAACCAATCATCAAACTTCTCACCCCGCGTGTCGCGGAATTTTTGAGCGGCGGCGATTTTTTCGCGGTTTCGCCAGCGGTAAATGGCAAGGAAAAGAAAGTCGCCGCCGAATCGGAATTCGGCGTTTGAGAAAACAGGTTGAAACCCGTTCCCGGTGGATGGAACCTGTTTCAACGGGTTTCAATTGGCAGGCGATGAATTCCAATTCATCGCTTTTGGCTAAAAATTTACGGATTAGAAAGCACCGCCTGTTCAATTTCAGCAATCAAAAATGGAAGGTTAGGCTGGGTAAAAGATAATCCTGGTGCGGGGATCCGATGGTGTTTGATATCTGGAGGAATGTGTTTGTGATGCGGATGGGTGGAGGCCAACGTAGAGTCGTTCGGATGGGCCTGGGAATCGTACCAATAGAGTTTCTCATTTCCCCGCCAACATTCATAACCGTAACTGACGATAGGACGCATTTCCCCTTCAAAAGAAAGTTTTTCGCGAATGACAAGCCGATAATCCCCGATTTCAATTTCGCCTGCCAATATTCCTGCCGTTTGGCTCCGACGAATGACCGTCAGGGTAGATCGCTGAATAGCTGGAATTTGCTGGGGGAGGGTGTAAATGTAGCGTTCGTACTCAGGCAGAGATTGTAAGGGGCTCATGGCGTGCTGCTTTGCCGATCAATTGAGTAAGATTCTTGATCATTCCTTGTTGCATGAGGGTTTGAATGGTTTGGCGATATTTTTCCTGCCGATGCAGCCAGATTTCATATGTACCAGCCCATTCACTCCAATCCAGCACCCAGGTATCATCTTCTGGCTCTTCGCCGCGTTGGTAAGCGGCATAAAAGGTTTCGGTACGAACCCCATACTTACGCTCAAAAAGAAGTAAATCTTCTTCCATTCGGTGGATATCGAGGAGAATTTCATCGAGAGTCATCGGGCACTTTCCTTATTAAAAGATGTTTGGATTATACCCTGTCTTTTGAGGCCCTAATCCGTATTAGGTTAGGCTTTCATGTGAGGTATAAAAAAACGGCGCACGATGTGCGCCGTTTTTTATATTCATCTCAAGCCGATCAGGCCAATTCCACCGTCACCGCTTGCTTTCGCATCTTGAAATTCCCCTTTTTCGCCAACACCTTCTCCACCCACTGTTCGGGGACATCGACAAAGGTGTGCTGGTCTTCGATCAGAATCTTGCCCAATGCGTGGCCGGGAATGTCGGCGAAGTAGGCGATGCTGGCGACGATTTCGCTGGGGCGGATGCCGTGGGCGCGGCCCTGTCCGACGGATAACCGCACCATGCCGGGTTCGTGGGAGGTCGAACTGCGGGGGGCGCGGGCGGGGCGTTCTGCATCGTAGCGGCGCTCGGGGGTGTTCCGGGCGCGGCTTCGTTCGATTTGGCGGGAGCGGTGGGTTGTTTCCATCACTTCACTAACGGAATAAATGGGGCGTTGTTTTTCTTCCGAGCGGGCCAGTTTGAGGGCGGCGGCGGCGATGTTGATCGGGTCGTAGCCTTCTTCCACGAGCGCGGTGACCATTTCTTTTTCCCGTTTGTACCGGTCACGGTTCAGCCAGACCATCATCCGGTCTAGCAGGCCTTTTTCCCGGTGCTGATGAATTTCTTCTTCGGTGGGGAGGGGGGTGCGCTTGAGGGAGTTGCGGGCGAATCCTTCGATCCGGCGCAGTTGGCCGCGTTCGGCGGGGGTGACAAGGGAGAGCGCGATGCCCGTTTTCCCCGCGCGTCCGGTGCGGCCCACGCGGTGGACGTACACTTCGGGGTCGTCGGGGAGGTCGTAGTTGAAGACGTGGGAGATGTTGTCAATGTCCAGGCCACGCGCGGCGACGTCGGTGGCAACCATGACGGTAATCTGGTTTTGGCGGAAGCGGTTCATCACGCGTTCGCGGGCATCTTGGTTGAGGTCGCCGTTGAGGAGTTCGGCAGGGAAACCGCGCGCGTTCAGTTCGGCGGCCAGTTCGGCGGTGCCCGCGCGGGTCCGGGCGAAGATGAGGGCACTGGTTATGTCTTCGATTTCGAACAGGCGGGTGAGGGCGGCGAGTTTGTCTTGTTCGTTCACCAGATAGTAACGCTGTTCGATGGCCTCAACGGTCATTTGTTTGCGTTCGATGGTGAACGATTGGGGGTTGTGCATGTATTTGTCCGCCAGACGCCGGATGGGGGTGGGCATGGTGGCGGAGAAGAGGGCGGTTTGGCGGGTGTCGGGGGTGGCTTTGAGGATGGATTCGATGTCTTCGATAAAGCCCATGCTCAACATCTCGTCGGCCTCGTCGAGGACGACTGTCTGAACGTTACTCAGATCGAGGATGCTTCGCTTTTCGATCAGGTCCAGCAAACGTCCGGGGGTGCCGACGACGATGTCTACACCGCGGCGGATGCGGTTGATCTGGCTACTGTAGGAGTTGCCACCGTAGACGGGGAGGACGCGGGCGTGAAAGACTTTGCCGTAATCGTGGATGGCTTTGGCGACCTGGATGGCGAGTTCCCGCGTGGGAACCAGCACAAGCGCCTGGACGGGGGAGCCATCCTGGCCGGGGTTGCCTTTTAGTTTTATGTTGTGCAAGATGGGGAGGGCGAACGCGGCGGTTTTGCCGGTGCCGGTCTGCGCCTGGCCGATGACATCGACACCCTTGATCATGGTGGGGATGAGGGCGGCCTGGATCGGGGTGGGTTCGGTGTAGCCGAGGGCAGAGACGGCCTGCACCAGCTCCGGGTGCAGGGAGAGGGA
Organism: Anaerolineales bacterium; assembly: GCA_013359445.1. Taxonomy (GTDB): domain Bacteria; phylum Chloroflexota; class Anaerolineae; order Anaerolineales; family JABWBV01; genus JABWBV01. The sequence continues at coordinate 6,289 of JABWBV010000435.1, forward strand.
GGAAAATTCAGACATATTGGTTCCTGTGTGGGGGGGGGCCCACGTTTGACAGGCGGTTTGTTTAGCCTGTCACCTTGTGTTTTGAACGGCGTTTCGCACAATGTGCG
>JABWBV010000436.1 GCA_013359445.1 Anaerolineales bacterium
GTTAAAATCATACGGACTGTCCGGGTAATATAAATTAGACAAAATCTCTTTGAACGTCTTATCGTCAATCACCAACCGGGGCGTCAACGTGTCCGCGTGCTCCCGGCCTTTCTCTGCCCGTAAATGGAACAACCCCGAATTGTACCGGGCGTCGGCCTCCCCAAACACCTCCAACAACCGCGCGTACACGTCCTTCCCCGCCGCGATTTGCCGCAACCGCTCATACGGCTCAAACCCCCGATCCTCCCCAATCCGCAAAAACACCAACCGATCAATCGTCAACTGCACCGCATAATTCAAATCCCGCACACTCAACCCCGGATTTCGCAGCGCGATATTCCGCGCCAGCAATTCCCGCCACCGTTCGATCTCCGCCAAAAACACCTCATCCACCTCCTGCGTCCCCCGTTTCCCCGTCGTTGCCTCCGCATACCGATCAAACGACCCCTTCATCACCGCCTGTTTGGAAAACACCCGCTCGATCTCCTCCCACTTCTCCACGTACTGCTCAAACGTAAAAAACAACACCCGCGCCGTGGCCGCCTTATCGTGTTTATCCGGCTTCACGCGGCAATCGTACACCGCAAACTCCTCAAAATCCGTCAAAATACTCAACGGCAGTTTCGCACTCCACGCATACCGCCGCAACTGAAACGCAGGCGACACATCCTCCTTCACATTCACCGACGGCTTCTTCGCCTCCACGAAAAACTTCCGCGTCCCCCCAATGCGGAACCCATAGTCCGGCGCTTTCGTCGCCCCCGCCACCTTCACCGCATCCTCATGGATCACATCCTTATACGCCTCCGCGTACCCCAGCGTATTATTCACATCCCACCCCAGCGCCTCAAACAGCGGGTCTAGGAACTCCCGGCGCAGTTGCGTCTCATTGTATTTCCCCGAGCGATAGTCACTCAGGTTATCTCGAAAGCGTTGAACCAATTGAGGGAGGATAGGGGGAATAGACATAGGGTTGATTACTGATTGAGGATTGCTGATTGAGGATTTCTGATGATCCAAAACTTCCTGACACCTGACACCTGACACCTGACACCCCCCAACTTTACCCCGAATTCCCCTCCCGCGCAACTCCAAACCCACCTGCTATTGCCTCTGCTGATTGGCCCGAATATTCTCCTCCGCCAACCGCGCCGTCTCCTCCACCCGTTTCGCCCGCGTTTCCGGTCGCTTCGCCTGTACGATCCACTCCAAGATCGCCCGTTTGACCGAGCGGGGAAACGCGTCGAAGTGGCCCCGCGCGTGGGGGTACGCGGCCAGCGCGGTTTCGAGGTCAGGGGGAATTTCCAACGCCTCCACCGCGTCCAACCGCGTCCAACTCCCATCCGCCTTCGCCGCGTCGATCTTCTCCAATCCTGCCGGAGCCATGCGCCCTTCCGCGATCATTCTTTCAATCCGTTCTTTGTTAGGTTTTGACCACCCACTGCCCGGTTTCCGCGGCGAAAGCCAAAGCATCGAACGGTCTTCGTCCAGTCGGTTCGCGGTGCTATCCACCCACCCAAAACACAACGCCTCCTCCACAATCGCCTCGTAGGAGACATATTTATCTTTTTGATGTTTTTTGAACGTCACCAGCCAGATTCCATTGGGTTGGGTATGGTGCGCCTCCAACCACGCCCGCCACGCCTCACGGCTTTCCACTTGCACTTGTTCAGCATCTTTCATCGGATAGCTCCTTTCCGGTTTGGATGGGGTATATTTTATCTGGTTGCCTCAAGATTTCAAATTGGTTCAATCTACAAGATTGAACCAATTTGGACGTGCTAAAATACAAGTCAGCAAACCAACAAACCAACTAACAAACTAACCAACCAACAAACAAACTTTCCTCCCCCCCCGCACCCTTCGACTGCAAAATCCCCCTTCCCAAAGCCGAAGGTGAATTTCTCCGCTCAGGGTGCTCCCACTGACTCTTACTTATCACTCCCTATGAACCTCTTCGTCCCTGGCCGCATCTGTCTTCTTGGCGAACACTCGGATTGGGCGGGCGGATACCGCCGCATCAACGCCGACATTGAAAAAGGCTATAGCCTGATTACCGGAACCGATCAAGGCATTTACGCCGAAGTCTTTCCGCACCCCACCTCCCTTATCCTGACGTCCACCACCCCCGACGGGGAACAGCGTGGGCCGTATGAAATCCCGATGGAACCCAAACGCCTGATGGAAGAGGCGCAAAAGGGCGGGTTTTGGAGTTACATCGCCGGGGTCGCGTACCAGGCACTTACCCACTACCACGTTCGCGGGTTGGTCGTCAACAATTACAAAACCGACCTCCCTGTCAAAAAAGGTCTCTCCTCCTCCGCGGCGATTTGCGTGCTGGCGGCGCGGGCGTTTAACCGCGTCTACGACCTCAAGCTGACCGTCCGGGGCGAGATGGAGATGGCGTACCAGGGCGAGATCACCACCCCCTCGCGGTGTGGGCGGCTCGATCAGGGGTGTGCGTTCGGCAATCGCCCGGTGCTGATGACGTTTGACGGCGACCGGCTGGAGACGGAAGAATTGCGGGTCAACGAACCCCTTTTCTTCGTCCTCGTAGATTTGCAGGCGAAAAAAGACACGATGGAAATCCTGAACCGGCTCAACCGCTGTTATCCCTTCGCGGAAAATGAGGTGGAACGCGGGGTACAGGAACTGCTCGGCCCGATCAACAAACGCATCGTCCACCAGGGGATGGAGGCGCTGAAACATGCCGATGCCCCTCGCCTGGGTGCGCTGTTGACCGAGGCGCAAGCGTTTTTCGACCGGTACGCCACCCCCGCCTGCCCGGAAGAACTGACCTCCCCCGTCCTGCACCGGATTTTGGCGTACGCGCCGCTCCAACCCCACGTTTGGGGGGGGAAAGGGGTCGGGTCACAGGGCGACGGCACGGGGCAGTTTTTGTGTCGTTCGGAGGCGGATCAACAGGCGGTGATCGAGATTCTGCAACGGGATTTGGGTCTGCCGGGGTATCCCCTCACCATCACCCCCCAACAAAAGGTGCGGAAGGCGGTCATCCCCGCGGCGGGGTTCGGCACGCGGATGTTCCCTGCCAGCAAAGCGACGAAAAAAGAGTTGTTTCCGGTGGTGGATCGGGATGGGATCGCCAAACCTGCGATTTTGTACATCGTCGAAGAGGCGCTGGACGCGGGGATTGAGGAGGTCATCATCATTGTGCAGGAAGATGACCTGGACGATTTTAAATCGTTTTTTACCGAACAGATTTCGATTGAAAACTACAACAAACTCCCCCGGCATTTTCAGGATTACTCCCGGCGGATTTTGGAAATCGGGCGGCGGGTGCGGTTCGCCGTTCAGACCGCGCAGGAGGGGTTCGGCCACGCGGTGTACTGCGTGCGGGAGATGATCGGGGATGAGCCGTTCCTGCTGATGCTGGGTGATCACATTTACCGCGCCGCCGGGGAGGTGTCCTGCGCCCGGCAGTTGTTGGACGCCTATCAGCGGCACGGCACCAGTCTCGTTGGCCTGCGCGCCACGCCCGAAGACCTGATCAGCAACTTTGGCACGGTGACGGGGGTGTGGGTGCAAGACGAAAAGGTGTTGAACGTGACCGAGTTCGCCGAAAAACCCACGCTCGACTACGCCCGGACGAATCTCCGTGTCCCCGGCATTCCCGACGGCGAATATTTGACCGTGTTCGGGCAGTACATCCTCAAGCCGAAGTTGTTCGACTTCCTGCACGAACACATCACCCACAACGTCCGCGAGCGTGGCGAATTCCAACTGACCTCCGCCCTCGACCGTCTGCGGCAAGAGGACGGGTTCCTGGGGTTGATGATGGACGGGACGCGGTTCGATATTGGGATTCCGCAGTATTATTTGGAGACGTTGCAGACGTTTGGGGAGTGAGGGTTTCGTTCCCCCAATTCCGATAAATTCCCATAAGTTCCCATGAATTCCCCTAAACGGCTCGCATCTCATAGGAACTTGAGGGATTTCATGGGAATTTTCCTCCTGTTACCATTCCCCCAACCAATGCACCCAGGGTAATTTGGCGTGAACGGCGTTGTACAGCCGTTCGTCCGCCGTCCAAAAATCCACCCCCGTTTTTTCGGCGAGGGCGAGATAATGTTCATCGTACGCGGAGGGGCGGTTGAACTGTAAAGACAACGCCAAAGCCCGTTCGTGAATCCCTGGAAAGGTGTACAACCGCACGCCAAAGGCAAGGGCTTGACGGAGAGCCTGTTGCCCAAACGAAGCGCTCACCCTGTTTTGGCGGATCGCTTTGCGGATGACCGCGGTGATTTCATAGGGGAACAACGAAGGGGCCATGGGGCGCATCCCGTTTTGTGCCCAAGATCGCCAAAGGGCCTCAGCCTTGGGGGAATCGGGTTCGTTTAAGACCAGTTTGAGGACAAGGCCGGCATCAACGCAAATCCAAGAGGTCATCGGTGCGTTCCTCCCTGACTTCATCTAATAAATCTGTGGTGGAGACTTGAAACCCGCCTGCCGCCATTTGTTCGCGTAGCAGGCGCGCCTCTTTCAAAAGGGTTTCCTGCTGTTGGACATAAGCGAGGGTTTCGTTTTGTTTGCCCTGTTGCTCCAGCAAGCGCAAATCGGCGATGCTGATCAGGGCGGCAGATTCTTGCCCGTGGGAAACCAAAATGATGCGCTCTCCGCCAAACGCGGCGCGTTTTACGTAGTCGCCTAAATGCTGTTTCAGTTCGGTTAAAGAAATCGTTTGGGTGTTCATTTCAGTCCTTTTAAGTTTCGTGCGAATCGTGCGATCTTGATTATACTTGAGGCTCCCGCAAAAAGGTCTACTTTTAACGCAAAGGCCCAAAGATGCAACGCGGCGAAGAGAAAACGTAACCGTTCAGATGTATTTGGAGAATCCCCGAAAAAAGGATGGGTAGGGGACGGCCATCCCCCACCCATCCTTTTTTCGGAACTTTCTTATCTAGACTGAACAGTTACGAGAAAACCAGGCTTTGCTAAAAAATTTGAGGCAAACTTTAAAAATCCTTTGAATCTTTGCACCTTTGCGGCTTTGCGTAAAAAAGGCCTGTTACAGGAGAGCCATCAATGAGGCGCAAAGAAAAACTGTTTTGTATTGAGAATCCTGATATAAAGGAATTACGATGGTGGTTACTGAAATGATCGAAACAAAAAAATACCCTTCCCTAATTCCTTCCGCAATCCTTATTCTCACGCTCCTGATTCTTGCAATTTACGCCTACACCTCCCCCCGTGCGCAGAACACCACATCCCTCTCTCCCATCCTCTTAGACGGTCACTTCGAGGACTGGGCCGCCCGCCCGCACACCCTTGATTCCGAGGGGGATACGGGCAAATCCGGCCTCGACCTCCTCGAAATCGGCCTCGCCCACACGGACAGCCACCTGTACCTCCACGTCAAACTCAACCGCCCCATCAACCTGCAAAGCGACCGCGCCCTCTACCTCACCCTCAACACCGATGCCGACCCCGAACCCGAACTTTTTTACGACTTCGGCAACCGTGCCGGAGCATTTGAGGGCCGCCCCGTTACCCAATTTGACCTCGGCCTCGTCACCCTGCCCACCCATTCTTCGGATGAATTTGAAATCGCCCTTTCGCGCACCCTCTTCCCATCCGATACGCTCTCCCTCACGCTGAAAGACCCCGCCCCGACCGGGGGCGACACCGCGCCCGATCAGGACGCCGCTCCGGGCGCGCTCCCCTACACCTTCACCGCTTCCCCCGAACCCGATCAGCCCCCGCTCCCCCTCGAAAAACCCGCCCCCGCCTCCCTCCGCCTCGTCACCTGGAACATGCTCCGCGACGGCATGTTCGACCAAGACCGCGCCCCCGCCTTCCAGCGCATCCTCACCGCCCTGCAACCCGACCTTATCGCCTTTCAGGAAGTCTACAATCGCACCGCCAAATCCGTGCAAGTCAAACTCGAAGACTGGCTCGGCGCGCCGTGGTACACCGTGCAAGTGGGCGACCTCGTCCTCGCCAGTCGCACCCCGTTTGTCGAAGACTGGACGGACACCTACCAACCCCTCACCGCCGCCCGTACCTTCCCCGTCATGGTCGAAATCAACGGCACGCGGCTCATCCTCTTCAATGCCCACCTCAGTTGTTGCGACGCCGACGCCGAACGCCAGGAACAGGTAGACCGCGTCATCGCCTTCCTCCGCGACGCCCAATTCCCCCCGAACACCCCCTTGATCTTCGTCGGCGACCTCAACCTCGTCGGGGACGCCGCGCAGCTCACCACCCTCCTCACCGGAAACATCGCCGACGAAACCCAATTCGGCCCGGATCACCTCCCCGACTGGGACGCCACCCCCCTCGCCGACCTCACCCCCCGTCAAACCCACGCCCCCTTCGCCTACACCTGGCGCGACGACCGCGACAC
>JABWBV010000437.1 GCA_013359445.1 Anaerolineales bacterium
TGGATGGGCCGGCACCTTACCTGCTGATGCACGCGGGCAACCTGGGGGCAGCGTTTGCCCCAGCCCAATTTGCCATGTTGCTGGAAAAGGCCAACCCTGGCGACCAACTGGTTTTGGTGGGGTATGGCGATGGGGCTGATGCTTATTTGTTCCGTGTGACAGGAGCTATGCAAAACAGGCCAGAAAAACGGCCGATTTCAGCCTGGATCACCACAAAAGGTGAACTGCCTTACAATTTGGCTCTGCACTTCCGGCAAAACTTCCAAGACAAACCCCTCTTTCCGCCAGAAGTAGACCCCTGGACATCGCTCCCCTTGCTCTACCGTGAACGAGATGAACTATTGCGCTTTCATGCCCAAAAATGTGGTAACTGTGGGGCTGTGTGGTGGCCGCACCGCCCAAACTGTTACGATTGTGGAGCGCAAACCGGGTTTAGCAGCATTCGTTTGAGTGGGCAGGGCAAAGTGGCCTCGTTTGTGGCAGAGTGGGCCATTCCTACACCCGTGCCACCAGTGGGCATGATAACGGCCGATACACCAGAAGGCGCACGGATCACCAATGCTTCCACCGATGGCGACCCACGTGGGCTGAAGGTGGGCGATGCTGTGGAGTTTGCCTTGCGGATTTTCCACACGGCCAAAAAACTGCCCCATTACTCCTGGAAAATTCGCAAAGTGCGAGGGTAGGAAATCAGCTAATGGGGCGCAGCCTCCCGCAGGTTTTGAACCTGCGGGAGGTTTCTTTGTTTTTAGAGGAAAGTGGCAATTTCAGCCAATGGTTTTTTGCTAATGTTGGGGACTTGTACGTTTTCGGCGGGGTAGCCTGTTACCAGGATGAGAAACGGCCGTTCCCAAGCTGGCCGCCCACAAATTTCGTTCAAAAATCCCATTGGGCTGGGGGTGTGGGTGAGGGTGACTAACCCGGCATGGTGCAGGGCAGCAATGAGGAAACCCGTGGCGATCCCTACTGATTCTTGGACGTAGTAATGTTTTATTTTTTGGTTTTCGGCCGTTTTGCCATAACTTTGGGCAAAAACCACAATCAAGTAAGGCGCAATCTCCAAAAACGGTTTGTGGGCATCGGTGCCTAGCGGGGCCAGGGCTTCCAGCCACTCCTCTGGGGCTTTGCCGCTATAAAACGCTTGTTCCTCTTTTTCGGCCTTTTCTCGAATCTCTTTTTTGATGGCCGGATCGCTAATCACCACAAAATGCCAGGGCTGCAAATTAGCCCCGTTGGGGGCTGTACCAGCCGCCAGCAAACAGTTTTCGATGATGTCGCGTGGCACAGGCCGGGGCGAGAAGTCGCGCACGGTGCGCCGATGCCGGATATGTGCATAAAATTCTGCCGCCCGTTGTTGCATCTCGGCGATGGGGTATTCTTGGTAATGTGGGAGTGGGATAAAATCGTTTGTTGTTGTCATGGCAGGAGTTTAGCACAAAACAAAAACGGCCGAAATTGATGATTTCGGCCGTTTTCCTCCACCAAAAAGCCGAGTTTTTCTGAAAAAACTCGGCTTTGGTCATCACATGTTTTTCTTCAGTTCATCCACTTTCTTCGAGAGTTCAGTCACCTTTGCGGTCAAGGCTTCAATATCGTTCTTGGTGGGGATGTTCATTTTGTCCAACAGGCTTTCAAACCGTTTTTCCAGTTCATTTTCCACCCGTTTGGTGGTTTCCTGGGTTTTGCCCTTACGCCGTTCCAAGATGTCGTTGACCAGTTTACGGCCGTCTTTTTCGGCAATTTCGCCCCGTTCAATCAGCTTGTTGACAAAATCTTCCACTTCTTCTTGCGCCAGCGCAAAAGCCCCAATCCCCGCCATCAAAACACGCCGCACACCCCCGATGAATGTGCTTCCTTCTTCGGTTATTTCTTCTTCCAAAACTTCAATTTTTTCGGTCATCACATATCTCCCTTAACAATTCTCTACTGAGTACTGCTTACTGAGTACTGACACTAGGCAGCAGCTTTGTTCAGTTCTTCCACTTTTTTGGATAAGCGGGTGATTTTTGCGCTCAATGTGGTGATTTCATTGCGGCTAGGGATGTTGAACCGATGCAGGGTGCGCTCAACTTGTTTGTTGAACTGGGTTTCGGCTTTTTTGGTCACTTTTTCTACGCTTTTCTTGCGGGTTTCTGTTTCAACCTCATCGTTTAAGATTCGCAATCTTTCGTTTAACCTGCCAATTTCCTGCTCGTATTCCTTTACGTGTTGTCCAAGATTTTGGATAAGTAAACTAGGCGTGTATTGTTTTGAGTTTTCTAGTTCAATGCTCAGTCTTCGTATCGTCTCATCCTTGTTTGAAACTTCTCTGCTGTATACAAAAATGACACCAAATACAACAACAAACAAAACAATTGCAATTGGAGCCCATCCAGTCCAGTCCGCGATGACTCTAAGTAAATCGATATCCATCTCACAACTCTCCCTTGAACGCCCTATCCAGCACGGACGGCATCAGCGCGGACAACTCATCCCCGCCCTTGACCTGCAACTCCCGCAACCCGTTGACCTTTACCACAATCATCGAACCGCTCCCAGCAATTCTTCCAACTCACCAACAGTTTCTTGAATGAAGTCACCGTATCCCCAACCAATATCAGAGTTTTTTCTGATCGCCATTAATCGCGGTCTGAATTGTTCGTATAACTCATATTTGGCGGGGCTTCGACGCAGTTCTATCGCAAAGTGTTCCAGCATGTTGATGAGTTTATCGTAAAACGGTTCGTCAATATCGCCGAAATCAAGGGTGAACTCATGCCCACGTTCCAAATAAGTAAGCATCAGGTCAAGCGTCCCGCGTAAATCACTAGTGGATTTGCGATACTCGCTGATAATCTTCTTCGCCTCCCGAAAACGCGGCATGGAAGGTATTCCTTTGGTTTCCTTGTAAACGTAATTGGCAACTTTGCGGCGGCAAGCTTCAAGATATTTTGTGTCTTGCGCTACTGGCAACAGTTTTGCCCGCAACCAGGCTTTATTTTGTGGGGACAAGTCGTGCAAACCTTTTACCAACTTGATAACATCATCTACAGAAAGTTCCCTCAAGCGTTTTTCAATTTCCATCCATGACATCACAACTCTCCTCTAAATGCCCTATCCAGCACGGACGGTATCAACGCGGACAAACCTCTCCCCAACCCTCCCCTAAAGGGAAGGGAGCAAACCTTCGCCATCAGGCACCCCTTCCCATTTGGGAAGGGGATGGGGGATAGGTCGCTCTTCACAACTCTCCCTTAAACGTCCTATCCAACACGGACGCCATCAACGCGGGCATCTCCTCCCCACTCACGGACTATAACCACCCACAGCATGTTAACCACCGTCATCATTGCTAAAATAAATTTACAAAGAATAAGCAACATTCATTCCTGGAACCAATAAATTTTACGAGAGTAAATTATAACGGCCGTAATTACAGGGATTAAACCTGCAACACCGCATAACTGATTTATCGTCCGAGTAAACCAATCCGCGAATTGTTGAAGTAGCCAATCTTTGATTCGCTGCGGTAATTCTAGCCACCAATTTTTCACGCCATCCCACCAATCTCTTATTTTCTGCGTTTGCTCCTGCCACCAAATAGGAACACCGTCCCAAAAATCTTTCCAAGCCTGTTGAGTTTTTTGCCACCAGTCGGGATCAGTATCGGATGGCGGCTCGCCAGAGGGTGGCAAATATTCTTCAGAGTTGATTCCAGTACCTGGTTGCGCCAATATTCCTAAATAATGAGACAACCAGCGACCATCAACACGATATACCCTTTCCTGCTCAGGAAGTGCACTGTAATAAATTTGTGAAGAACTACCTCCATCTAATTTAATTGCTCGCTCAACATCAAGTTGATCTTTCATAAACAGTGCAATTGTCATTGCATCAATATTCCGCTTTTCGATATCAACTATCATTACAAAATACAACCAATGCTTATCCTTAGAAATACCAACAGCGGTTTGTCCCGGGGATTTTGCACAGCTATGGGGATCCGCATTTTCGCAACCTACAATTTCGGTCATCGCCAAGTTACCATCTTTTACAAGCCAAGGAGCACCGCCAAATGCTGTATAGACCCATTCCGGTTTTAATCCCTTGTCAGTGTTATCATCAAAACGATCAATTTCGACCTGTATCGGATCAAATCCAAATGCAAGCCAAGGGCGTTTTTCAGCATTGTTATCCATATCGCCATTCAGCTTGCCATCAATACGGATGCCATTGATTACTGTAAACCCTTCAGGACCATGCCCGCGATTATTTGGTGTGAACGCTCCATAATCACTGTCAATTAAAGCTGCTACATCCGGAAGTTGCTTAATAGCATCGAATATTGAAAAAACCGGATAATAGCTGGGATTTTTGGGATCATAGCACCCTGGACCAATCTTGTTCCAGTCAGCGGGCAAATTCACATCCTTGCAAGGACCAAGATTTCCATTCCTATCCTTTCCGCTTGCGATCAAATACTCTAAACGTATATCTTGATCAGTAAGGTCAATAATAATAACACGCGCCTTTCCATCCAATCCCGTGCAATATTCCAGTCCTCTATATTTTTGTGGATAATTGCAATTGAGACTTTCCCAGGGTGGAAGTTCACCTTGAGCCTTCACCGATTCCATATTCAGAAAATAACATAAGACAAGCGCTGTTAGGACAAAAAGATTAATCTGCCTGAACATAATTCTGTCCTCTCTTTCGCTTTCAAACACATTTCCTTTGCGTTTAACTTTGAAGTATCTTCATAGTTTATCCTTGAATACTTTATCTAAAATACTCGTCACCAGCGCAGAAAATTCATCCCACTGGCGAGGATTACGACCCCACAGCGCGTTAACATTGGCTTGCAAGCCACCCAGATAAACGACAACAGTACTATTCATGCCCCTTAAACAAAGAGTATCACGATTAATATTAATAGTACAACACTGCCAAAAGTAATAGCCAAAGTACCAATCGCAATAAGGCCAATAATCCAATTCAAACGTCTTATTGCAATGGCCGTTGTAGTTTTTCCTGTTGCGCGTACTTTTACTTCCTTACCTCGCAAAAACACAATAGCGGTGGGGGAATAACCAGTGATAGATGAGAGTGCAAAGACTATTAACCCGAAGACTATTGAGGGTATCAAAACAATATATGGAAGAAGTCCGTGTGGAGGGACATTCAAAGTTTTAGATATTGAATCATAGAATAATTGAAATGCCTCAATTCCAATTAGACCAGCGATACCAATCACAACCAAAGCAGCAATTATCCCGGCAATGTCCGCCCATGTTTTCAATTTTCTAAATGTTGGTAAATCGCCACGCTTTAGTGCGCTTTCCGAAGTGATTTGAAGTATTGGAGCAAGGATGGGGGTTGCTAAGATAATCACCCAAAACAGCATCATAGCAATAACTATAAGTGCTATGATAAGGTATAAAAAACCTTCAGCACTTGAAGATGGCTTTGAACTGCTTGGCGTATCTTGATGTGGGCGATAAAGGGGAGTACCATTCCATGAATAATCGCTTCTTTGCCGCTCAGTTTCCGCCTTGTCTCTTGCGTAATCCTGACTCCAAAAGTCCCATTTCTTATCGTATTGCCCTTGATTTTTCTCATAAAGATAGCCGTCCTTATCCCGCATAGAATCATCGTTTGACATAAGTTCCTCCTTTGTGCTTGGCATTAATAACACGCGAGCACAATCTTACCGAGAAAGAATTTCCCTCCATAACAATAAATTATTATAGCACGCTCCTGGCTGAATCAAAAAAAGCCCTGAAGGTTTGACCTTTCAAGGCTTTTCTTTGAACAATTACTGTCTACCAATTTTATTCACTCGTTGTAATTCTCCGGCAGCCAGCAGCAGAGCACCAACTCCCGCGCCGCTTTGACCTCGTCCATGCGGCCGAACTGCGTGGTGCTTGGCGCATTGTGGAGCAAATCAGGCTGGGATTTGGCTTCCTCCGCGATCTTGATCAACGCGTCGGCGAAACGGTCGAGCGTGTCCTTGTTCTCGGTCTCGGTCGGCTCGATCATCAAGGCTTCGGGGACGATGAGCGGGAAGTAGTTCGTGGGCGGGTGGAAGTCGTAATCCATCAGGCGTTTGGAGATATCCAGCGCGCGCACGTCCGAGCCTTCGAAATGCCCTTCCATCACGAACTCATGCATGCAAATGCGGTCGTAAGGGATGTGATATGTCCCGCGCAATCTCGCTTGCAGATAATTCGCATTCAAGACTGCGTATTGGGCGATATCCTTCAAACCGTCCGGTCCATGCATGAGGATGTAGGTGTACGAGCGGACAAGACCGCCTCCAAAATGACCGTGGAAGGCTTTCATGCGCCCGATGCTGTTCTTCGGGTTGACGAAGCCA
>JABWBV010000438.1 GCA_013359445.1 Anaerolineales bacterium
CTGGGCTACCGCGCTGAAGTGACGCGCTTCCGCACCATGCCACGCCCGGACACCACCAACGTGTTCACCGTTACCCCCGCGCATCTGGCCATGCTCAAACGCTTGACTTTCTACCACGACTGGGGCGACGACTATCTCGGCGGAGCCTACATCAGCCATCGCCGCCCTTACGGGAATAGCGCCATCTATGGCGACATCGCCGAACTTGCTGGTCTCCCACAACCTGACTGGGACGCAGGCGAAGACTGGACGGACACCCAGATCCAGCACATGCTCGGCCTGCACTACGACATGGCCCAGGTTTTGAACCTGGCCGTCGAACTGTACCCCGAACCGCTCACCCCTGGCCTGTACACCCGACATCATCCCTTCCATCCCTGGCAGAAACAACCTGAACCCCCGGAGCAAGTCCTGAACATCGAGCCTGCTGATCTGGATGCCTTCGAGGACGAAGACGGCTGGCTCGAAGCCGCCTACGAAGATCGGTTCGAGTTAGGGGACTGGGAGTAGGAGGCCATGATGAATCCAACCACCCTGCCCCCTACCCCCGAAACCCTGGCCTGGGCCATGCTCGCTGAAGCCGAAGCGACGGATGCCGTCAAGAGTATGGCTGAAGACCGCGCCGCCTGTGGGGGCTTGCCTGCCCCATCTGCTATCAACCACTACCTCTACTGGATCGAGGATGAAGCCGAAATTCAAGAAGCCAACTTCGAGACGCTCCCAGAGATGTATGCGGATGTACCCCCGTACATTGCGTTCCTCCAGGAACTCGCCGGACGGCTCCGCGACCTGGGTTTTACCCCCGAGACACCTCTCGAAGCGGTGGATACAGCCAAAGTCAAAGACGTGACCGTGCCCCATCAACCCCAGGATGAGGCGGTTGACATGGATTTCATTAATAAACGCATTATCGCCGTCCGTGTCATGACCCCCGAAGAAGCCGGTTGGATGTTCTGGCCCGGCCACGATTTACCTCTGGTTTTGGTCCTGGAAGATGGCACGGTTCTGTTTCCGTCTGCGGACGAAGAGGGCAACGCCTCCGGGACCTTCATGGCCATTCAGAACGGGCAACTGTTCACGCTGACCAGCGAATAAACTCTTTTCTCACATTTCCCTTTTTCTCGCCCAACTGAATATCGCTGGCTCACCGCTGGCCCTCAGGCACAACCCACCGGTTGTGCCCTGATCGGGGGTTGTTTCCGCGCGGAAATAGCCCCCGATCAGGGATTTTTCATCCCTAATCATTTCTTCCATGCGAAAGCAAGGATACCCACAGGAGTTGTTTCATATGCCCACCGGAGTTTTCACTTACTTCAACATCTTGGTGCGCGTGCTGAACGTGTACACAAGTCCGCTCGGCCAACGTGCCACCATCGAAGCCCTCACCGGCGAACCGTTTCTCGCATGGACGCATGGGGGCTGGTGCTATTCCAGGACCACCCGTGTTTCCGTTGCCCTTCTCCGTTCATCTTCCCCACAGGAGTAATTTCTATGCTCACCCCTTCCCCCTCTCTCCCCGTCCATCAACAAAATAACCTCCGCGACCGGGTGCTGTCCATCTCTGCCCTTCAACGGAGCGGCAAGTTCCCCCTCGTCATATACGCGGACGAAGCCATTCCCGGCCTGATGACGGTCGAACAGGCAGGTGCCCAGCGTCAAGGCTACGGTTCCTATGGCAGCTTTGCTACCCCGTGGGGCCGCTTCGAGCGTGATTGGAGCCTGGATGTATTGGTCTTGACCGAAGGCACGCCCCCGGCAAACCTTGCTCAAGCCCCCATCTGCATTGCAATTGCCGAAGTGTATCCCACGTCCGGCTTTACCCGCGTCCTCTCGCAGGGTGAAGATGGCGCAGGGCTCGATCTGGATACTGTCCCCGACCGGGAATATCCCGAACGGTTCCTTAAGCGGCTGAACACCGAACTGGCCGAAACCGGCCTGGTCGTCTGGAAACTGCTGTGGAAGGAAACCACGCCCTCTGCGCCCCTGCGGCTTGCAAATGATCACGCGATGGGTTTTGGTTCAAGTGCGCTCTGGGACGCGGACCCGGAAACGGGCCTCCCCCAACTGGTCGCCGGGCAGTTCTATGCGTCCAGCCAGCAAGTACTCAAAGCGCTCTACGGTAGTTTGGTGACGAACAGCAAGAAATTCCTTACGCTGTACGATGCCGACCACAAGAGCCACACGTTGGCTGGGGCACGCCGGGGATACACCCGGCTCGGCGGCAATCTGACCGCCGCCCATGCACAGGGCCATCTGTTGGTGCTCGAACATCCGCTCGCAGGGAATCCCGCTGAACACACGGACAATTGGTTCTATGTGTTAGGGTTGCGCGACGAGGAGGTGGTGCAGAAATTCGCGGAACGACTCGACCTGGCCATTCCCTGGCCGGTTCAACCCGTGTGGGCCGAAACCCTCCTCAATTTAGGGCAGGCGGCGAACCTGATCGTCTGGCTGGAACACGCCGGCCCGGATACCGGGCGGGAATATGCCTGCGGTCTGCGCGTCAGCAAAGACGCCGAGGCCTGGCAGACGGTGCTCAGCACGGCTCTGCAAACGGGAGCGCTGGTCCTAAGCTAACCGTTTCCTCTCCCTTTCACTTTCTTTATCTCATCCCCATTTCTCTCGCAAGGCGCGTGCCGACTCGCCCTGCGAGTCCACGCGTCTTGCCATCTCAAGCCCATCTTGTGGGCGACCCACAGGGTGGGTTTCCCACAGGAGTTATCAAAATGGCAAGGCTCGAATCTCAATCGAAATTACTGTATTACCCCACCCCCGACGCGGTGGTGGACACCCTCACCACCTGGTTCTCTGCGCCAAAAGCGGGGACCCGGCTAGTTGACCCCTGCTGTGGCACCGGCGAAGCCCTCGTCCGGTTCGCGGCCTCCTTTCCCACCCACCCCGAAACCTGGGGCATCGAACTCAGCTACGCCCGTGCGGCGCAAGCGGAAAAAGCCCTGGATTTAGTCATCCCCACTAGCTTCTACGACATGCGGCATCCGGGCGCGTGGCCGATGAAGTCGGCTTCGCTTATTTTCGATAACCCGCCCTATGACTGGGCCGATTATTTTGAAATGCACCACGGCGACAAGCATCGGATGCGGCACGAAGTCCTCTTCGTCGAAACCTGTACGACCAAACTCGTTGTGGGCGGCCACCAGGTGATCATCGTCCCCCGCGCCTTTCTGGGTGGGGAAAAACTGCTTGGCTACGGCCAAAGCGAGCGTAGCGCCCGGCATGTCCTGGGCTGGTATACCGATGTACACGTCTACCGATTTCCCGCTGGGGAGTATGAGGCGTTCAAGCAAGTGGTGATTCTCGCCATTGGCAAACGCGAAAAATATCATCCCCCCACGAAGGACGCGGTTCACGCGTTCACGCACTGGGCCGACGAAGACACGGATCTGCCTGTTTTGCCCCCTGGTGACGGACGGTATGCACTTCCCCCGACCCCCAAAGCCACGTTGACCTACACCCCAGTGGACCCCGCGGCCCAATTGCGGGCGGTGCGCCAATGCACACCCCTGGGCAGTGAGACCTACCGGCGCGCGACGTATGTCCGACCATTAGGTGCGCCGTTTACTCCGGCGCTCCCCCTGAAGGTCGGCGACCTGACCAACCTGCTCTTAGGACAAGAAGCAGGCGCAGTCGTGATCAACGGCGGCCAAACCCTGGTCAAAGGCTCGTCGCATAAGGTCATCCGGGCTGAAGCCGATGATGCAACCGATCCCGAAGGCAAATACCAGAGTACCCACGTTACCGAACGCGAAGCGCACCTGCCCATGTTGGCTCTAGCGCACGCGGACGGCCAACTCGAAAAACTGGAAACGCCCGATCAGATCACGAGGTTTATGGCGCAACACGCCGAAGCCCTCGGCGCGGCCGTCCTGGGTAAAAATGCTCCGCTCTATAACTTCGACCCCACTCCCCGCGAATGGGAAATTGCCTCACGGAGTGCGCGTGGCTTACCCATCCTGCCTGGCCTGGACGAACCGGGGTTACTCCCGATCCAAAAACATTTCGGCATTGGCGCGGTCCGCGTGATGAAAAAGCACCGGCAAGCCATTGTTGAAGCGGAACCCGGCTTCGGGAAAACCCTGGTCGCGACCCTCGCCCTGGAAGTGATGGATAAGTGGCCCGCCCTGGTCTTGTGTCCGGGGCACATGGTCCGCAAGTGGAAGCGGACGCTCGAAGCGTCCAGCGACCCCGAAAAGCCCATTGTAGCCCGGGTCATCACCCGCCCAGTGCTAAAACAGCCCCCCACCTGGCTGGCGTTACGCAACGCCATCGAGCACGCGGGCGGGCAAGTCCTGGAGACGGCCCGCCTTCAGGTGGAAGCCGTTTCCCCTGGCGACCCGTGCGGACGGCGGCAGGTGCACATCGCCTGTGACGCCGTCCACACCCAAGCGGTGGCGGGCGTCTTCAAGACCCTCACCTTCCGCGACAAATGGCGTGATCCCGAAGCAGGGTGGAAAAAGATGGAAGTCCCCCCAACCCTCCAATTCACTCCGATCGGGCTAAACGTCGAGTATGTAGACCGCGACGAGTACACACTCTATGACTTCTTAAATGACTACAAAAGTGGACGTTTAGGCAAGAAAGCGGTCGCCGTGATCTCGTTTGAACGGGCCAAGTATGATGCGGGCCTTGAAGTTACTGGGAATAGTGGCGAAGAAGCGGAGTTGGAAACGTCCGGGCAAATCCGTCCCGCCGTCAACTGGCGGTGGACACGATTGACCGAAACGGATGCTGAAGATCTGCGCGAAATCCCTGGCGAGCTGGTTAAGAAACCCGCCTGCCCCCACTGTGGTTCCTTTGTGTCCTATGTAAAAAAACGCGGGAAAGAGGGCTCTCATCTCTCCCGCCAATGCGACGCCTGCGGCACGAAGCTGTACCAGATGAGTCGCTGGCGGCGCATCGGGTTAGCCCGCCTGCTCCAGCGCAAATTCCGGCATGTCTTCAAGGTGCTCGCGAGTGATGAAGTCCACAAGGCAAAAGAAGGCAGTACCGATGTCGGCGTCGCCGATCAACGCCTGTTGAGCGCGATCCCCTACGGAATGGCTCTCACGGGAACGTTGTTTGGAGGCAACGCGGGCAGTCTGTTCTACCTGCTCTACCGGCGCAGTGCCGAGATTCGACGGCAATATGCCTTCGATGACTGGACGCGTTGGGTAGACCACTACGGCCGCTGGGAACGGGAATGGACGCAGGATCAGCAGTATGTCACCGGGATGGGGGCCTCTACAGGCCTCAAACGTTGGGGTTACCGGCAAAAGGAACTCCCTGGCGTAGCTCCCGGTGTGATTCGCTACCTGCTCCCGATGACGCTCATGGCCGGATTATCCGATCTTGGCTACCAACTCCCCCCCCTGCACGAAACCATCCAGGAAGTCCCCATGAACGCCGACCAACGGGAACAGTACGACCTGCTCGCGGACATTTGGCTCCACGATGAAGTGCTGCCCCTGATCGATGAATACAGTGACATGGGCGTGCTCTCTGCCTGGTTTACCACCTTGCGTTTCTGGCTCAATGCCGGCTTCCGTCCGGAAGAAGCTCACTACGTCTCTAAGAAATTGGACGTCTTTACCGGTGAACCGAAATTCCTCTGGCATCACGACTTGTCTCCGGTGACGACCCGGAGCCAGCCCTGGCTCCCGAAGGAAATTGCCCTGGCCGATGTGGTGCGTCAGAACATGGCCCGGGGCCGCAAGACCCTGGTTTATCTCGAACAAACCGGCACCCGCGACATTCGCACGCGTCTCCAGCAAGCGCTTGAAAGCCTGGTCCCTGGCGGCGACGTGACCCTTGTGGAAGTGCCCCGGTTTGTGATCCACCATCAACCGCGCGTCGGCATCTTGGACGCCAGTGTGAACCCGGAACGCCGGGAAGCCTGGGTCGCCACACATGTCCCCGCACTGGACACTTTACTCGTCAACCCGCGCCTGGTCGAAACCGGCCTGGATTTGGTGGCGTTTTCTTCGCTGGTTTTCTTTGAAGTCACCCCCAGCTTGTACCTGTTCTTACAGGCCATGCGCCGGGTGTGGCGGTTAGGCCAGGACAAAGACGTGGAGATCACGTACCTGGTTTATCGGAACTCCATTGAAGCGGACATGCTTCAACGGATCGGCCAAAAACTCAAAGCGGCGCTCCTCCTGCATGGCGAACATGCGGTCGGCGCGCTGATTGAGCAGGACGATGATGACCTGCTGCGCGAAATCATCCGGGAACGGATGCGCGGCCATGCCGCGGAAAACCTGGGCCAGGCGTTGGAAAGCGTGCTCGGCACGTTGGCCACCCCGCCGACGCGCCCTGCCGTTTC
>JABWBV010000439.1 GCA_013359445.1 Anaerolineales bacterium
TCATCAGGCAGGGTAAGCATCGGCAAACCTCTTGGTGGAGTTTTTGCTTCAGCTTACCTTGCTTTTTGTTAATGTGCAAATGGATAAAGTCCAGCTAAGGGTTTGTTTAAAAATAACTTCCCGTCTTGTAGGCCGGAATGATATTCCGGCAAGGCGGACTGACAATCCGCCTTACAAAAAGCGGATTAAAATTTCACAAAAATTCTTCGTACCCTTCGTGTCCTTAGTGCCCTTAGTGGATCAAAAAAAAGGACTCCCATGAAAGAAAAAGTTATCATCATCGGCTCAGGCTTTGGCGGTCTGGGCGCGGCGGCCCGACTTGCGGCACGCGGCTACGATGTCGAAATCCTCGAAAAACGCGACAAACCCGGCGGACGTGCCTACGTCTACGAAAAAAATGGGTTCAAATTTGATGGCGGCCCCACCGTCATCACCGCCCCGTTCATGTTCGACGACCTCTTTGAACTCGCCGGACGAAAGCGTGCCGACTACGTCGAATTCAAAGCGCTGGACCCCTTCTACCGCATCTTCAACCACGAAGGCCGTCCCTTCGACTACAACGACAACCCCGAATTCATCTACGACCAGATTCGCCAGTGGAACCCCGCCGACGTGGAAGGCTACAAAAAATTCATGGCCACCACCCAGGCCATCTTCCAAAAAGGCTTTGTCGAACTCGCCGACCAGCCCTTCCTCTCTCTCGGCGATATGCTCAAAGTCGCCCCCGACCTGATCCGGCTCAAATCGCACCAGTCGGTGTACAAATACGTCTCCCAATTCATCGAAAGCGAATTTCTGCGCCGCTGTTTCTCGTTCCACCCCCTGCTGATCGGCGGCAACCCGTTCGATTCATCCTCCATTTACGCGATGATCCACTACCTCGAACGGGAATGGGGCATCCACTACGTGATGGGTGGCACGGGCGCGCTCGTCAACGCCCTCGTCCGGCTCATCGAAGAGTTGGGGGGCAAGATTCGGTACAACACCGAAGTTGCCGAAATCCTGACCGAGGGCCGTAAAGCGACCGGCGTCCGGCTCGGTGACGGGACGGTGCTCAAAGCCCATCACATCATCTCCAACGCGGATGTGGCGTGGACGTACCTCAACCTGCTTCCGAAAGGCCGCGGCCTCCGCAACTCCGACCTGCGTTACAAAAAGCTGACGAAATACAGCATGTCCCTCTTCGTCATCTATTTCGGCACCAAACGCCGCTACAACGATACAGTCGGACCCAACGGGTCCGCACTCGCCCACCACAACATCATTTTAAGCGAACGCTACCAGGGCCTGCTGGCGGACATCTTCCACAACAAAACCCTGTCCGAAGATTTCTCCCTCTACCTGCACATGCCGACGAAAACCGATCCCTCCCTGGCCCCCGCGGGCGGCGAATCCTTCTACGTCCTCTCCCCCGTGCCACATCTCGGCGCGGACATTGACTGGGCGAAAGCCGCCAAACCCTACCGGGACACGATCATGCAATTCCTCGAAGACAACTACCTGCCCGACCTCCAGGCCAACATCGTCGCCGAGCATTTCATTGACCCCCGCCACTTCCAAACCACCCTCAACAGCCACCTCGGCTCCGCCTTCTCCGTCGAACCCGTGCTGACCCAATCCGCCTGGTTCCGCCCGCACAACCGCTCCGAAGACTTCGACAACCTCTACTTCGTCGGCGCGGGCACCCACCCCGGCGCGGGCCTCCCCGGCGTCCTCTCCTCCTCCAAAATCGCCGAAGACCTCATCACCGGGGCACCCGCCCACAAAACCGCCCCCCAAGTCATGCAAGCCGCCCTGGCTCGTTAAACTTCACCACAAAGGGCACAAAGGAACACAAAGAAAAAAACCTTTGTGAACCTTCGTGCCCTTTGTGGTTAAAATGTCTTCATGCCTACCTCCATCCCCACCCTCTCCGGCGAAAGCGGCCTTGCCGTCCTCCGTCGTATGCTCCGCGAACGCTCCATCCTCGCCGGATTGGCCGCCATGCACGCCCACCTCGGGCGCATCTTCCAAATCACCCTCCCCAACTTCCGCCCTGTTTTCCTCACCGGCCCGGAGACCAACCGCCATATCCTCGTCACCCACCGGCACGACTTTCTCTGGCGCACCGAATCTGACCCGGTCACCCACCTGCTCCGCCACGGCCTGCTCGTCGAAGATGCCGAAAGCCACGACGCTCTCCGCCGCCAGATCGATCCCCCGCTTCAGCGCGGCCACGTCCAAACCCAAATCGAAACCTTCTGGCACCGCACCGGCGACCTGCTCACCCCCTGGCAGGACGGCGAAACCCGCGACATGCTCGTCGAAATGCGAAAAATCGCCCTCGTCCTCCTCATGGATGCCCTCTTCGGCGTAGATATCCTCCCCGACCTCGACCGCCTCTGGAACCCGATCCTCCGCGCCATCGCCTACATCTCCCCCGGCCCCTGGATCATCCTCCCCCACCTCCCCCGCCCCGGATACGCCTCCGCCCTCCGCACGCTGGACGAATACCTCTACGGCCTGATCCGCACCCGCCGCGCCTCTCTCCCCTCTCCCGCCGCTTTGGGTGGGAGAGGGGCCGGGGGTGAGGGCGACTTACTCACCCACCTCGTCTCCGATCCCACCCTCACGGACGACCTGATCCGCGATCAATTTCTCACCCTGCTCATCGCCGGACACGACACCAGCACGGCGCAACTTTCCTGGGCGCTGTACCTGCTCGGACGCCACCCCGACGCCCTCGCCCATGCCACGTCCGAGGCCCGCACCCTCCCCGCCGACCGCCCTCCCACCCCGGATGATCTCCGTAAACTCGAATATCTGGACATGGTTCTGAAAGAAACCCTGCGCCTGTACCCGCCCATCCACGTCGGCAACCGCCGCGCCGCCCACGATATGGAAATCGCCGGATGCCCCGTCGAAAAAGACACCCGCGTGATGATGTCCATTTACCTCTCCCACCGCGACCCCGCCCACTGGCCCGACCCCGACGAATTCCGCCCGGAACGGTTCGCCCGCGAGGGGGGAGATAACGTGCCGCCGTTCACGTACATCCCGTTCGGCGGGGGGCCGCGCAACTGCGTGGGTGCGGCGTTCTCCCAAATCGAGGGCAAAGTCGTCCTCCTCCGCCTCCTGCAATCCTTCGACCTCGAACTCTCCCCCCGTCCCGTCCACGCTCACATGGGCGCGACCCTCGAACCCCGCCCGGGGGTGAAGATGCGCGTAAACCGCACCCTTCGACTTCGCGGAGCCTCCGCTCAGGGTGCTTCAGACGTTAAAAACTAATTGATATGCCCTGGTGGTACATCCTGATTCCCCCTGCGTTGCTCTTTCCGGTGCTGGCCCTGCGCGCTGAAAAAATGTACTGGGCAATTCCCCAGTTAAAAAGTTCCTCTCGGTTTGTAGTAGGCACTTCAGTGCCCGCTTTGGGGGCTGAAGCTCCTACTACGAACGAAATACCCAATACCCAATATCCCTCGCTTTCGATCATCATCCCCGCCCGCAACGAAGAAACCAATCTCCAACGTTTACTGCCCTCCCTCACGGCCTTGAACTACCCCGGCCCGGTGGAAGTGCTGGTGGTGGATGACAACTCAACCGATGGCACCGCGCGCGTGGCGCAAGCACTGGGGGTGCGGGTGATCGGCGCGGGGGAACTGCCCTCCGGTTGGCTCGGCAAGCCCCACGCGTGCCACCGCGGGGCCGAACAAGCGACGGGCGACTGGCTGTTATTCACCGACGCGGACACCGTTCACACCCCCGACGGGGTACGGGCCACGGTCGGGTACGCGCTCGAACGGGGATTGGACGGGGTCAGCCCTTTTTTGGGACAGGAGACGTTTGGCCCGGATCGGGTGATTTTGATGGCGGCATTTGCGGGGTTGTACGCGGGGATGCAGGCCGATCATCCGGCGTTGAACGGGCAGTATATTTTGCTCCGGCGGGAGGCCTATTTTCAGAGCGGGGGCTTTGCCGCCGTGCGGGGCGAGCCGCTCGAAGACCTGGCCCTGGCCCATTTATTAAAGAAGACAGGGTTCCGTGTTCCGTTGGTGCGGGGGGAAACGGTCGGGCGGGTGCGAATGTACGATGATCTGCGCCACGTCTGGCATGGGATGGTGCGGTTGGGGGCGGGGTCGCTCAAGTGGAGCGGGATCGGGGCGGTGTGGACGGCGTTGTATATCACGGGGGCGCTGATCCCGATTTTGGCGATTCCGGCGGGTGTGAGTGGGATGCCGTGGGGATGGGTGAGTGGGCTGTGGGGGTTGGCGATTGTCCTGCTCGTGCCCTGGGCGCGCCGCTTCGGGGCGTGGTATTTGGCATTTTTCGCGCTGTTTGGGGCGTTGTTTGTCCAACTCGCGGCGGTGTGGGGGTTGGCGGGGAAGGTGGTGGGGAGAGGGGTGCGGTGGAAGGGGAGGGTGGTTAATTGGGAATAGGGAATTGCCAATTGTGAATTTGAGATGTTGGTTTGTTAGTTTGCTGGTTGGTTCGTTTGCTGATTTGCGGACTTGCCGATTTTTAAGGAGTTTGTACGATGACGTATTTTGGGTTTTTGTTGCGGTTTTTGGTGGTGCCGATTGTGATTTTTGCGGGGTTGGAGTTTTGGGCTGTGCGGAAAGGATGGCGGCGGGAGGGGGCGGTGGCGAAATGGCCGATTCTGTTGATGGTGTTGATTGCGCTGGTGTATACGACGCCGTGGGACAATTATTTGGTCGCCACGGGGGTTTGGTTTTATAACCCGGAGCTGGTAACGGGGATTGTGTTTGGGTGGGTGCCGATTGAGGAGTACACGTTTTTTGTGTTACAGCCGATTATGGTGGGGTTGTGGCTCGCCCTTTGGGCGCGCGCCCTCACCCCCCAGCCCCCTCTCCCGCGGGGAGAGGGGGAGAGACTCCCCTCTCCTCGCGGGAGAGGGGTTGGGGATGAGGGGAAATGGCGGTGGGGGATGCTGGCAACCGTAGCGGTGATCTGGATCGGTACCGTGGTGCTTTTGGCGTCGGGGTGGCGCCCGGGGACGTATTTGGGGCTGGAACTGGTGTGGGCGTTGCCGCCAGTGATGATTCAGTTGGCGTTTGGGGGGGATATTTTGCGGCGGTATTGGAAGTTGACGGGGTTGGGGATTGTGCTTCCGACGCTGTATTTGAGTGCGATGGATGCGCTGGCGATTACCGCGGGGACGTGGACGATTGATCCGGCGCAATCTACGGGGGCGATGCTGGGCGGGGTTTTGCCCATCGAGGAGTTTGTGTTTTTTACGCTGACAAATGTGTTGGTGACGATTGGGTTGGTGTTGGTGTGGGCACCGGAAAGTCAGGCGCGGATTGCGGAGTTGCGACAATTGTTGCAGAGCAAATTGGAGAAACGGACCGCAT
This sequence comes from Anaerolineales bacterium, assembly GCA_013359445.1. Taxonomy (GTDB): domain Bacteria; phylum Chloroflexota; class Anaerolineae; order Anaerolineales; family JABWBV01; genus JABWBV01. Next base: position 5,352 of record JABWBV010000439.1, read on the forward strand.
GAGCCGTTTGAGCACGCTTTTTCGCGGCGCGGAACATCAGCCGTTTGTTTGGGAGGGGGGCAGACCAGCGGCAGTCCTGATCCATGGGTTTCCGGGCACGCCGGCGGAGATGCGGGCTATTGGGGAGGTGTTACACCGCGCGGGGTGGACGGTGCATGGGGTTCTGCTCCCCGGTTTTGGGCCAGAAATGGGCGCCTTGTTTGAACGCGGGCGAGCGGATTGGATCGGGGCGGTGACCGGGCGGGTGAAGGCGTTACGGGATCGACATTCGTTGATCATGGCGGTGGGGTTTTCGTTTGGGGGCGCGGTGGCGTTGAATGCGGCGTTGGCGGAGCGGGTGGATGCGTTGGTGTTGGCCGCGCCGTTTTGGCGGTTGGGGGGAACGCGGGAGCGGGTGATTTGGGGGGTGGTGAAGCGGCTTTTCCCGACGTTTCAACCCTTTCGACGGATGGATTTTGCGATGCCGCAGATGCGGGCGGGGTTGGCGAAGATGTTGCCGGGGTTGAATCTGGATGACCCGGAAATTCAGGCTGAATTGCGAGCGTTGCGCGTGCCCGCGCGGGTGGTGGATGAGGTGGCGGGGATGGGCGCGGCGGCGAAACGCGCCGCAGAGACCGTGCGTGTGCCGACGTTAATCGTGCAAGGGCGGCAAGATGAGGTGGTGTTTCCGAAGTTTACGCAAGCATTGGTGGAGACATTTCCGATCCGGCCTGAGGTGGTGGAGGTGGCGGCGGGACATGAGGTGTTGAGCGCGGAGAGTCCGGCTTGGGGAGAGGTGGCGGCGCGGGTGGTAGCGTTTGCGGGAGGCTTAACGACTGAAGTCGTCACTACAGGAGGTGTTAAATGACGGTTGTGATTTGGGCGCTGATCGGGTTTTTCTCCGGCGCGTTGCCGTTTTCGGTCTGGGTGGGGCAGTTTGCGATGGGGACGGACATTCGCCAGTACGGGGACGGGAATCCGGG